>CAYUJH010000059.1:0-3612 GCA_964444995.1 uncultured Roseobacteraceae bacterium
AAAAATTGGTCAATCAGGGTATGATTCAGGGCGTTTCTCAAAAAGTTTACACTAACCCCAACCCTAATAATGTATTAATTTTTACGTCTCAAAAGGGGCCCTTAAATCTTAATTTGAATATTGATGATTCATATTTTATGCTTTATAGTGAAGACTACATAAAAAAGTGTGGGATAGATAATGCAGATATGGGAAATAACTCGACCTTAACTGAAATAAATGCTCCAATTCAGTATACTCAAAATAATATACTAGATGTTGATACATACCTTAAAGAATGGCGAAAAGATGTACACAATGCTATTTTTGTGTGTACAGACGGTTTCTACATCTACACTGCTAGGCACAGTGCTGAATATCTAAAAGAGAACACGAAAGTACATCTCAAAGAATGGCGTAAGCTGGAAAATATTACAGTATTGGGGAATAACCTTGTCTTTGTTCCGCTCGAACTTTTTGAAGAGCCTAAGCCAAATCAGTTGGGGCGTTTCTATACAAAGCCTATAGTCGAAAAAATGTCCAAATCGAAATACAATGTGGTCAACCCCGACGACATCATCGCTAAGTACGGAGCCGACGTGCTGCGGATGTACGAGATGTTCCTCGGCCCGCTCGAAGCCTCGAAGCCTTGGAACACCGACGGCATCGAAGGTGTAAGCAAGTTCCTACGCAAGTTCTGGAAACTGTTCCACAACGCCCAAAACGAGCTAGCCGTTTCCGACGAAGCACCGAACAAAGACGAGCTAAAAGCCCTCCACAAACTCCTTAAAAAGGTAGAAGAGGACATCGAGAACCTGTCGTTGAATACTTCTGTGAGTGCATTTATGGTGTGTGTCAACGAGTTGACCGCGCTCAAGTGCCAAAAACGCGCCATCCTTACCGACTTGGTCGTGGCTCTTTCGCCCTTTGCGCCACACATCGCCGAAGAACTTTGGGAAGGCTTGGGGCACAGCGAAAGCATAACCCGCGCTACGTACCCCGGTTGGAACGAGGCATACCTGAAGGAGGACACCATTGAGTACCCCATTTCGATTAACGGAAAGGTACGCGCCAAACTCGCTTTCGCCGCCGAAGCCAGCAAGGAATTTATTGAGCAGGAAACACTGCAAACCGAAGCCGTACAAAGATGGCTGGAGGGTAAAACGCCAAAAAAAATCATCGTAGTTCCGAAGCGGATTGTGAACATTGTCGTGTAAATAAGCCGCTTTTGGATAGCTGCATAATTTTTTGAGCCTACAAGAACGTTGAATCGTTTTTGTAGGCTCAAGTGCGTAACGTCGTATGCGTGTACCGGTACGACTAATAGGCATTGATACAGCCCGAAGCGACCGTTGCGCAACGAGCGCATGGCGCAGATATAAATTGTTCTACCGCCAAGGAACGTCAAACCGCTGTTTTTTATTCAAAATCATTTCCTATCTTGGTAGCCTCTATTGCTCTTTCTAAGCGTGTCCGGCCAAAAAAAGAGCCAACGACATACAAGAAGTACTACATCTTTTACGCATGAGTCTTACAAACCCTCTCGCACCTAAAAAGCCCCGTCCGGTAAAAACTTCGACCGTTCTGCAAATGGAAGGGCTGGAGTGCGGTGCAGCCTCGCTTTCCATGATTTTGGGCTACTATGGCAAGTATGTACCGCTCGAAGTGCTGCGCGTAGCGTGCGGAGTAACGCGGCACGGGGCTACCGCTGCCAATATTGTAAAAGCCTCGCGGCTCTACGGCTTAGAGGCCAGAGGCACCAAACGCTCGATTGAAAAATTGCAAAGCGAAAAAATGCCCTGCATTATTTTTTGGAATTTCAACCACTACTTGGTGCTCGAAGGCTTCAAAAAAGGCAAAGCATTGCTCAACGACCCTGCCAAGGGCCGGTACGCCGTAAGCATGGACGAGTTCGATGCCTCGTACACTGGTATCGCGCTTCTTTTCGAGGTCGGCAAAGAGTTTAAAAAAGAAAAAAATCAGAATGGCTTTTACACTGCCTTAGCGCGCCGCCTCAAAGGCTCGGAAAAGGTGCTCGGTTATATCTTGTTACTCAGTCTCTTGCTGCTTGTGCCCGGCATCGCTATTCCGTCGTTTATCAAAATATTTATCGACCAATACCTCGTAGCACAGCAACAAGCCTGGGTAATCCCTCTACTCCTTGTGATGGCAGGTATGCTCTTCTTGAATGGCTTTCTGATGCACATGCAACAGAAATACTTGCTGCGCTTAGAAATGAAACTTTCCCTGACCCATTCAGGAAGCTTTTTATGGCATATTCTCAACCTACCCATTGCGTTTTTCCAGCAACGTTTTGCCGGCGAAGTAGGCAGCCGAGTTGCCCTTAACGACCGCATCGCGAACTTGGTAACGGGTAGGCTTGCCAATGTGTTCCTCAACGTTATCTTCGTACTTTTTTACGCCGCCGTAATGTTTACCTACGACTGGCTACTGACCTGTATCGGTATTTTAGTGGCAGTTATTAACATGTTGGCGTTGCGATACGTATCCGAACGGAGGAAAGATAGCAGCCGCATTGTGCTCAACGAAACAGGCAAACTGCTCGGTACGACGATGGGCGGCATACGCATGATGGAAACGATTAAAGCCACCGGCGGAGAAGATAGTTTTTTCACGCGTTGGTCGGGCTACTTGGCCAAATTGCTCAATGCCAGTCAGCACTTCCAATGGGTTACGCAACGCCTTAACGCAGTCCCTCCATTACTTTCCGGATTGAATACGGTTACTATTCTTGGCGTGGGCGCATTGCGGGTTATGGAAGGAAATATTACGATGGGTGCTTTGGTCGCCTTCACCTACCTGATGGATAGTTTTATACAGCCAGTGAACACCCTTGTTTCCGAAGCTGGGCTGTTTCAGGAAGCCGAAGGAGACATGAACCGCATAGACGATGTGCTCAACTACCCCAGTGAGCCAAAAGCGGTGAACGAGCTACCCGATAACAAATTGGTAGGATACATACACCTTTCTGGCCTTACCTTCGGGTATAGCGATATAGGCCCTCCGCTAATTGACAACCTCGATATTTCGATAGCACCCGGCAAGCGGGTCGCCCTTGTAGGCGGTTCGGGTAGTGGGAAATCTACTGTCGCCAAGCTCATCAGCGGTCTTTATACGCCGTGGAAAGGCGAAATAGGCTTCGATGGCATCCCCCGCAGCCAACATCACCACAAAGTGATTACCTCTTCTCTGGCGGTAGTGGACCAAGAAATCACGCTCTTTACAGGCACTATCCGCGATAACATCACGCTCTGGGACGAACTAATCACCGATGCCGAGGTGATAAAAGCCGCTAAAGATGCGCTCATCCACGATGTAATTACCGAGCGCAACGGCGGCTACGATGGTCTGGTAAACGAGGGCGGCGGCAACTTTAGCGGCGGCCAACGGCAACGCATAGAAATAGCTCGGGCGCTCGCTCGGAATCCCTCTATCCTCATCATGGACGAGGCAACAAGTGCCTTAGACCCTGCCACTGAAAAGCAACTCATGGATAACATCCGGCGCAGAGGTTGCACCTGCCTTATGGTGGCGCACCGGCTAAGCACCATTCGCGACTGCGACGAAATCATCGTACTCCAAGGAGGAAAAATCGTAGAAAGAGGCACGCAC
>CAYUJH010000059.1:3622-9613 GCA_964444995.1 uncultured Roseobacteraceae bacterium
CTGCAAGGAAGTTACTATCACTTAATCAGTTCGGAGTAATGCGCAAGTTTCCAAACATTGACCTCATCAAGCATAAAACTGCGCTCGAACAGCTCAGAGAGTTAGGCACAGTTGTAAAAATTAACACAGAACGTCCGTGCTATGCAGATAACTATACGCACGTGTATTTGGTGCATTTTGGGCTTGTGGATGTGTTCTATTTGAAACGCGACGACGACGGCCGCATACATTCACCACGAGTACATTTGCAGACCGTGGAGCGGAATCAACTCCTGATGCCCCTCGGAGGCACATTGCCCGACGGTACGCACATACACCTGCTGGCCGCAAGCAGCCGCGCCGAGCTTTTGTCCATAGAAAAAGAACGCTTTATTTCCTTTTTGGTGCAGTACAACCAAGACAAAGAGTTATTGGAGATGATTGCTATTTGGGCTAAGGCAATGCTGGAGGGTATGCAACTTCATACCGCCCCTCGAGATTGTCTCGCTTGTAAAGCGGGTGCTTCGCTCAAGCTGTCGGAAGGAAATAGTCTATATAGTTCGCATGAGCTGGTATGGGCAAAGCTACACAAAGGCACTGTGTACTATGCAGGACATGCGACCCTTGTTCTGCCCGAAGGTAGTATTTTCCCACTTTCACAACACGGTTGGGTGCAAGCCCAAGAGGTCTGCCAATTTCAAATTTTTCATTGGGAAGCTCTGCCCAACACCGACGCGCTAACCGAAGGGCTTCTGCGCACGGCTAGTCTGCGCTCCCAAGCCCTTATCGTGCAAAGTGAAGCATCGAGCGAACGCAACAAGGCCTTGCTGCAGGAACAAGTCGTGGCCGATTTTGCCGACATTGAGCAGGCCTCTATGCGCTTTGCCTCTATTCTCGAAAGAAACCGTGTGCACCAAGCCGACGCCAAAGACCACTTGGCTTTTACCTGCCAACTAATAGGAAAAGAGTTAGGTATAGAAGTAGAAGTTCCCGCCAATCTCGAACTATTCGAGAAACCTCTCGACGCTATCGCCGAACACTCGAAGCTCCGAAAAAGAGTGGTCATGCTCCGCGACGATTGGTGGTTGCAAGAAAACGGACACCTACTTGCCTTCACCGAAGACGACCTCCCAGTGGCGCTTATCCAGAAAAACGGGCACTACGTAGCCACGCAGGCAATCGACAAAAAGTCTATCCGCGTAACCGAAACGTATGCGCAAACGCTCAAGCCTACAGCGTATATGTTTTTTAAGCCTTTTAACGAAACGATTACTTCGGTACGAAAACTTTGGAACTTTGCCACACAGGGCTTGGGTGCCGACGTCGTGCTCATGGGCTTGGTAGCCTTTACCGGCGCCATGCTAGGCTTGGTTACTCCAGTGCTTATGGGCATTCTCATGGACGACATCATCCCGCTATCCGATACCGACTACCTGCTCGAAACCATTAGTGTAATGGCTGTGCTGGCGGTTGTTGCAGCCCTTTTGGGGCTGGCTCAAGCCATCTTTATTATCCGCATAGAAACCAAAGGGACGATGAACACGCAGGCGGCACTTATGGATCATTTGCTGCGGCTGCCCGCCTCCTTTTTCAAGCGGTTCACCTCCGGCGACTTGGCCAACAGAGCCTTGAGCATCAACAAAATCAGGCAGATACTTTCCCAAAGCGTTATTCAAGTATTGCTGAAGGGCTCTTTTTCGGTCATCAATCTTGGGCTGCTGTTTTACTACGATAGCCGCCTTGCACTTGCCGGCGTAGGGCTTGCCGGGGTTGCGTTGGGCATAGTCGGCTGGATTGGCTACCGAAAACTGCGCTACAACCGCAGCATGGCCGAAATTCAGGGCAAAGTGCAGGGCACCTTGTTCGAATTTCTCTCGGCGATGGTCAAAATAAAATCTACTGGCATAGAAGCCCGTGTGTATGCCATTTGGAGCCGCTACTTCGCCCAACAAAAAGAGGTAGCTTTCAAAACCGTTGCCCAGCAGAACAAGCTGCACATTTTTAGCAATGCCTTTCCGTTATTCACCAACATCGTGTTTTTCTTCTTCATTTACTTTCAGTTTCAGATGGCGGGCAAAGAAGTAGAAGAAACCCTCGGAATGCCCCAAGGCATCGCCCACCAACTGGCGTTTAGTAGCAAAGAAGTAGGCATTTCGGTGGGGGCGTTTCTTGCCTTTATCACAGCGTTCCGCCAATTTCTTACCAACTCGCTTACCATGGGGGAACTGCTAACAGAGTCGCTCGAAATCGTGCCACAATACGAACGCCTACGACCTTTGTTAGAAGAGCCCTACGAGTCGGACGATAAGGCGGTGGCCAAGCCCTTGCAGGGAGGCATCGAACTGAGCCACCTCAAATTTAGATACGAAAAAGACGGCGCGTACATTCTCAACAACCTATCCCTGCACATCGAACCCAATCAGTTGGTGGCCTTTGTGGGCGAGTCGGGTTCGGGCAAGTCCACGCTCATGCGCTTGCTACTGGGCTTTGAAACGCCCGAGTCGGGTGCAATTTATTACGACGGGCAAGACTTGGCACACCTCAAACTCTCTTCGGTGCGCAACCAAATTGGGGTCGTGCTGCAAGATGGAGCACTTTCTCCGGCAAGCATCTACGACAACATCATAGGCACGCACAACCTCACCCTCGACGACGCTTGGGAAGCCGCCCGCAAAGTAGGCCTCGACGAAGACATCCGCCAAATGCCTATGCAAATGAATACCATCTTGGGCGAAGGGGCATCTTCGCTTTCGGGCGGGCAACGGCAGCGACTTATGATTGCCCGCGCTATCGTGCATAAGCCCTGTATCTTATTTTTCGACGAGGCCACCAGTGCCCTCGATAATCATACGCAGAAAATCGTTACCCAAAACATGGAGCAGCTAAAAGCCACGAGGGTAGTGATAGCCCACCGATTGAGTACCGTACAAAACGCCGATAAGATTTTTGTACTCCAAAAAGGCGTAATCACAGAAAGCGGTACGTACGACGAGTTGATGAGCAACTACGGTTACTTCTACGAACTTGCGCAACGGCAGACGATGTAACGTATTATTTTTTTCAAACGCCAACCCTTGCTTAAAAAAAACGTACTATTGTCGGAATAAATCAACGACATACCCTGTCAACAGTGTTCTTATTTTTATCACCCAAAATTTTATTGTGTTATGCAAAAGTTTGAAATGCTACGTGCAAAAGTGAATGGAGATGCTACACTTCAAGAAAAAATCAAAGGCGGTACGTCTTTCATGGATGTCGCCAAAAGTGCTGGAATAGACATCAGCCAAAGCGAGCTCGATGCCGGTTTGAACGCGCTCAACAGTGCAGACGCTGAACTTTCTGACTTTGAGTTAGAGATGATTGCGGGAGGCTCTGGTAATCTAGGTCCAGGCCCCGGAGGTCATGGTCCTCAATCGAAAGGGGTGTAAGCTTCTAAGCACCGTGTAAACCTCACCAAAAACCTACACGCTTTGAAGCGTGTAGGTTTTTTTTATTCAACCACATTCTCCTCATAAATTTCTGTCGGACTTTGCGAGAAATTTTTAGTGGCTCTGTTGTATCTCGAAATCGCGTGGCAGTGCTTGGCAAGTCTTTTTTCAATCGTATGGATCATAGGAGGGTTATCGTAAAAGGTTTGCCATATCCCTACCCGCTGAAAATCGTTGAAAAACAGACAGGCGCGTTTGGCAGCCTCATACATAATGCCCATGCCTACGCCTTTGGCGGCGTGTTCCGGCACCACGTACATAGTAGAAAAATGTAGATGATTGGGCAAGTGGTGCGGTGTAAGAATCATCCACCCTATAGGCTGCCCCTCGTAGCGCAGCCCAAGGCTTGCCGGGCGAAAGAAATCGTCGTGCTCGGGCGTAAAAGGGTCGTATTGCGGAGGAATTTCCTTTTGCGCAAATTTGAGTTTTAATGCCTCTCTTTCTTCCGGGAGCAACTCCTCCCACAAAAACAGCGTGTAGGGTGGCCGAAGCTGCGCGATGCGCGTTAGCAGGGGGTCTGCCAAGGTCTTTTCGCCGGTGGCGTATGCAAGAAGCCGGTAAGGGGCAAACTTCCAGCCTGCCTTAGCGAGCAAGGCCTCGGTGGCTGCCGTTCCCTTGTACCATTGCCCGTACTCCCCAAATGCCCTTGTATGCCCCTGTGCGCGCAGCAGGCGTTCTCCCTCTTGCATGAGCGCGAGGCCAATGCCTAACTTTCTGAACGCCGGATTGACAAAAATAGACCGCAAAAGGGGGACGTGCCCCTCTTTGGCAGGCAGTTCAAAGAGCAGTAGCCCGCGTGGTTGTTCGTGTACCCAAGCACCCAGCGCGAAAATGGGCGTGGTAGATTCTGCGGTGAGGTATTTTCGGTACTGCTCAAAAAGCATCGGGCGAAAGGCTGCATACTCCTCCGGTAGCAGTGAGCGGATATGGTACATGGTAGTGGCTTTTTTGTGGGGTTTTATACGTAATCGCCTTTAATTTGCGAAAAATAATTACATGCTATACCGACACGCATGAGATTTGCGAAATTTTTGTCTGATAAGTCATTCAAAATCAAGCAAAGTAAATCAAATCATATCAATCCGGGTGCATTTCAAAATTACGCTTTTGGGTATTCTACCCTTCTATTCAACTGCGCTGTGAAAGGCTTCGGGCTTGTGATGCGAAGTTTTGAAATGCACCCTATCAATCCTTACATCAAGTGAATCTTGGTATAAATCCTGATATACCGAAGCGCATGAGGTTTGCGAAATTTTGGCCTCATAAATCATTCAAAATCAAGCAAATCAAATCACGTTAATCCTTAAATCACGTGAATCTTGGTATATAACCCGCGCCTCAGAACGCTTTCTTCGCCAAATTGTATCGCAAAATTAAATGGCAATGCTTGGCGAGCCGCTTTTCCGAAGTGCGCACCATCGGCGCATTTTCGTAGAATGCCTGAAACAAAATGATGTTTTTTTCGGGGTAGTACGCAGCTCCCAAAGCAAGGCGGTCGAGGCGCGTGGCTTCATAGACCATGCCTAGTCCGAAACCCTTCGACGCGTGTTCTGGCAATACGTACAAGTTGGCAAAGTACAAATGATGCGGCAAATGATGCGGCAGCATAATCATCCAGCCGACGAGCTGCCCTTGGTAGCGAATCCCCAGACTGCAATGCGGCAAGTAGGCAGCATGAAGTGCATCGAAGGGAAAATACTGAGGAGAGACTTCGTTGCGCTCAAACTTTGCTTTGAAAAACGCCTCCTCCTCTGGTCTTATCGTCTCCCACAGGCAAAACGAGTAGTCGGTCGGCAGCTTCGTCATACGCTCTAATAACCTGTCTTCTAGTACTTTATAATGGGTAGAATAGTACATAAATCGGAAAGGTTCGTACGACCAACCCACTTTGGTAAGCAAGGCTTCCGTAGCCGCCACCATCTTGTACGACTGCTCGTACTGCCCCATAGCGCCCTTGTAGCCAAGTTCCTGCAAAAGTTCTTCCCCCTCCTGCATCAATCTTTCTCCTATGCCTTGCCGCCGGTAAAAAGGATTCACGAAGATAGAGAGCAAGGAAGGCCGATGCTCGATTTTTTCGGGTAGTAAGAAAAGTAGCACGCCTCTTGGTCGGTCATTTATCCATACGCCTACCGCCAAAACCGGCGTGGGGGGTACGGCTTGCATATATTTTTGGTACTGCTCAAACACAAGCGGGCGGAACAGTTCCATTTCTTGCGGGGCTACGCGTCTTATCTCTCTCATCCAAATTTTAGTATAATTCAGGACTTTCTAACGGCTTTAACGCGTCTTGGTTAAGGCTATCAAAAGAAAGATAACAAAAAAATAACAAAATTTACTAACCCTCCCCTAGTATTTGCGCGCACCTTGTAGGGTAAGTCAACAGTTTACAGGCAGACACACTGTCGTTTTATCATCAAAAAAAATTAGAAATTATGCAAAAATTTGAAATGCTACGCGCCAAAGTAAATGCCGATGCTGGTCTTCAGGCGCAACTCAAAAGCGGAGTTTCCGCCCTGGATGTTGC
>CAYUJH010000060.1:0-9577 GCA_964444995.1 uncultured Roseobacteraceae bacterium
GCTGCGCAAGCCGTAGCACTGCCTCCAAAATGCTTGGTTCGGCAAGTGCCCAAGCTAAGTGATGATATTCGTCTTGGTATTTTAGATAATACGTAGCGGCAAGGCTTGTTTTCCCGATGCCGCCCTGTCCGTTTACGAGTAGCAGTACATTTGTTTCAGTCTTGTCAAAAAGGGTATCGTGCAGTTCGTTGAGGTTGGTATCGCGTCCTAAAAACACTTCTGGGCGAAAAGGCACGCCTAACAGGTGCTTTTGTGGCTTACGCAGTGCCTCCGCAATTTTCTCAAAAAAATCTTTGCCTTTGGCTATTTCTATGAGTTGCCCCAATAAATCTTCTTTGAGTTGGTCTCTGATTTCGGCAAGTTTTATTTCTTGGCTTGTACCATCGGCAAAATGCAGGTTAATAATATCGCCGACGTGGAATCCGCCTTCAATTTTCTCCTTGAATGTAACATTAAGAAGTACGTTTTTAGAGTTTTCAACTTTCTCTGTCATGAATCAAAATTTTAATCGTTTCAATAAACTCTTTTGTAAGCGGCATGAGCGGTGCAATATCTTCTTCTGTCCAATCAAGAAAATCTGCGTAGTCGCCAGCTTGGCGTTTGTCGAAAAGTTCGGCAAACAAATAGCCTTGTTCGGTACTTATCAATCTTGCCTTAACGAAATGTTGTGAAAACAGCGTTTTTACTCCTTTATGGGTTTGAGAAGGATAGTTATTTTGTAAAAGGAGTGCGGTAACTGCATAAAAACAAGCGTAATACAAACGGTTAGCACAAGCATTCCAACGGCTATGATTGGCGAGTAAAACAGCGTCTTGGTAGGCTAAGACTGCTTCTTCCAATCTGTAATGGATATAGTTTTTTTATCATCGGGCTTCATACCAAAATCCCCTCCCGTTGGATATTTTCGTAGTAAGGGGTAATATAAAATTTGTGTTCCCAGTCGTATTTGGTAAATAGTTGTAAGCTAAAAGCCTCACCTACTTCCAGTTCCATGAGGAATACGGGCATACGCAAACTTTTTTCAAAAGAACGTGATAATTCCCGCTTATCGGTCAGCAGCAACAAATCCCAATCCGAATCGGGCTTGGCATCGCCCCGCGCACGGCTGCCGTACAAGATGAGCTGGGCGGTGGGGTCTATTTTCTGTATGTCGGCTTTTAAGTCGTAAAGCCAATGATTTTCGGGTAGTTGCATGTTATTCTTGTTTTAAACGTTGGTTTACTTCTTCTATACCAAGATTCACTTGATTTAAGGATTGACATGATTTGATTTGCTTGATTTTGAATGATTTATAAGACCAAAACTTCGCAAACCTCATGCGTTTCGGCATAAAAGTGGGGGCAGGTGCCTAATTTGCGAAAAAACAATTGCATACTATGTTGATTTTCAGGATATTAGTTCTCTAAAATTTTCAAAATTTTAGAGAACTTTGTGTAAAATCTCCTGCCAAGCCCCCAACAGGCTGGGGAGTTGGTCGAGGGAGTGAAAGTTATCATTGACCGTTACTTTGCTGCCGATGAGCTGTAGGAAGAGCCAATCGTAGCCGGTGGTTATAGCCCCATACACTACGGGCAGGGGCTGCTGTCGCTGCTCGTTGAAGAGTTGGGCGGCATACATTTCGGCGATGCACTGCGGGGTGGCTTGGTAGAGGTCTTGCTCTTGCTTGGCTTCTACGATGGCGGCTATCGGGCTTTCCACGAATACGGCGTTGGGCTTTCGGGAAATAAGGTAGTCGCAGAAGCCTTTTAAGCCTCTTTTCTTGTCCACGTCGAACTGATAGCCCGAAAAAAAGGTGAAGGTTTGCGGATTTTTGCGGTGCAATTCCACCAACACGGGCGTAATGAGCAGTTCGGAGCGGGCTTTCTCGGAGCTCATCGGGAGTTGCCGGTTTAGGGACAGGGTTTCGAGCAGCCACGCAGAGGGCGCGGAGTCTGTAGCGTGTTCCAAAATCGGCCCTTTTTCTACCGATAGCCCCAAGTTTCGGACATCTTGGGGGGTGTATTGCGAATATGATTTTTGCATGATTGTATATCAAGATTTGTGGGATTTAAGGCTTTTCCGTCCCGTAATTATCGCCGACTCTAAAGCCGCCTGTTATATCTCCAAACGTATTTCCTGCGACCACGTTCTTAGAATTTTCGATGACAATGCCTGCCTGTTGGCGCACAGCTTTTTCCTCTGCCTCTCCCGCTCCCTTCAGCAACTGCTCAAGCTCTTGGCGGAAGGCGGGGTCGGTTTCGAGGGTGGTTTTGAGGAGTGTCAATACGCTATCGGTTTGCTCGCGAAAGTCCTCTGTATTTGCTTCGCTTGCCGCAAGTTTCAGTAGTTTGATTTCTTTCTCTGCTTCTTTTTTGCCTTTGAACAAGTCAAGCACTTTCCCGCCCACTTTTTTGAGCGTATCGTAGGCGGCGTTCGAGGCAATGCCTTTGAGCAGGTCGGCGGCGAGGGGGCCGGTGAAGGTGGAGAGCAGCCCGCTGAGGGCAATTTCGGAAAGGTCCATGGTTTTTGGGGGTTTGGGTGAAGAGGTTGCGCGGCGTTTTACGGCGGTGTGTATGTACGTGGCCAATTTCGTAAAATACGTATTCAGTTGGGTGTCCGTCGTGCGGTCGTTGTCGTAGAGTTGCTCGAAGGCGAGGCGTTCGTTGCGGTCTGCCGGACGGGTGAAGCCGTAGTCGGTGCGGTAGGTTTTGAAGAAATTGAGCTGCGCGAGTTCTCCCCAGTACGGGGTATGCCGAATTTCCACGGGCAGGAGCAGGTAGCCGTCGGCGTGTTTGCGCCTGAAAAACTCGGTTAGTTCTACGGTGCCGATAAACTCGGAGGCCATAAAGCCGGGGCTTACGAGCAGCAGGGCGGCGGCGCTTTCGGCCATCTGCGTGTCAATTACTTCGCGCCAGTTTGCGCCAATGTCTATGCCCGTGTCGCTCCAGAGGGTGTAGGTGTTAGGGGCTAGGGCGTTGAGATGCACGGCTAGTTCGCGCTCGAGGTAGGCGCGGAGGTCGCGGTCGCGGCTGGAATAGGAGAGGAAAATTTTCATGGCAATCTTTTTTAGGGCGTATCTTTTCCCTAAAAATAGAGGATGTTCCGCCAAGTTACAAGGGCGCGTTAGGGCGTAGTATCGCTAAGATGCATTTTTTATTTGGACAGATTAACGATATTTTCCATATTTACGCTAACAGTGTCGCCTATCCGATAGTGGGCTGCTCTGTTGGTCTAAACTTTACTAAAAAACATTACATGAGAACATTTGAAGACTTCGGGCATCCCTACGCCTACGACCCCAAATACGCAAAACGTGCGGCCTATTTTTGCATGGAATACGCAATTGCGCAGCCGTTGAAGACCTATTCGGGTGGTTTGGGTTTTTTGGCAGGCTCGCACATGCGCAGCGCGTACCAGCTCAAACAAAACTTGGTAGGTATTGGCATTTTATGGAAACATGGCTACTACGACCAAATCCGTCGGGGCGACCAATCCATGGATGTGCTGTTTCAGGAAAAGCACTACAGCTTCTTAGAACCCACCGACATCAAATTTCAGATAGAGGTTAACAAGCACCCGGTGGTGGTAACGGCGTGGTACCTGCAGCCAGAAGTTTTTGGCACGGTGCCCATGTTTTTTCTTTCTACCGATGTGCCGGAAAACGATTACCTCGCCCGCTCAATTACGCACAATTTGTACGATGCCGACCACGCTGCTAAAATTGCCGCTAGTATTGTGCTAGGAGTAGGGGGGGCAAAACTGCTCGACCTACTCCAATACGACGCGGAGGTCTATCACCTCAACGAGGCGCACGGCCTGCCTGCCGCTTTTTATCTATACAATAAATTTGAAGATGCAGAGGAGGTGCGTAAACGCCTTGTTTTCACTACGCATACGCCCGAAGAGGCCGGCAACGAAAAAACAGACATAGGTCTGTTGGACAAAATGAGCTTTTTTGCCGGCGTGCCCCTGTCATATGTGCGAGAAATTACCCAAATTACTGGGGGGATTTTTGACCATACGTTGGCTGCCTTGCGGATGTCGCGCTTGGCAAACGGGGTCTCTAAGTTGCATGGTGAAGTATCTCGCGGTATGTGGGAAGGCTACGGCGAAACCTGCCCCATTATCTCGATTACCAACGCGCAAAACAAAGCGTATTGGGCAGATAAATTGCTCTACGAGGCCTTAGAAAACGACAATGTGCAGGCACTCGTACGGCGCAAAAAAGCCTTGAAACGACGCTTTTTCGACCTCGTTGCCGACCAAACCGGTAAACTTTTCGACGAGGACGTGCTGACCATCGTTTGGGCGCGTCGCTTTGCAGGCTATAAGCGCGCCGACCTGATTACCCAAGACCGCGAGCGTTTTGAGGCGATTATCAACGATGCCGACCGCCCAGTGCAAATTATTTGGGGAGGCAAGCCCTATCCCATGGACTTCAGTGCAATTAGCACGTTCAATAGCCTTGTACACCTGACGAAGTCGTACAAAAATTGTGCAGTGTTGGTAGGATATGAGTTGGCACTTTCTGCTATGATGAAACGCGGCGCAGATGTGTGGCTCAACACGCCGCGTGTGCCGCGTGAGGCTTCCGGTACAAGTGGCATGACGGCCGCCATGAACGGGGCTATCAACTTTTCTACCAACGATGGTTGGATTCCCGAATTTGCCAAGCACAATGTGAATGCGTTCGTAGTACCCCCTGCCGACCTTTCCGAACCCTTATACATGCAGGATATTTCCGACCTTAACAACATGCTTGATATTTTGGAAAACACCATCGTCCCTACGTACTACGATGCACCTGCGCAATGGGCTAACTTGGTGCAAAACAGTATGCGCGACGTACTGCCTTACTTCGATTCCGACCGTATGGCGAATCAGTACTACGAAAAATTATACAATGCGTAGTTGCCCGAACACTTTTCAAAAAAAAACTCCTCGCTGAAAAGCGAGGAGTTTTTTTTGCCATTTTGCCGCGCTTAATGCTGCACTACAAAGGCGTTTTGTTTTTCTTCGGTACGTGCAATTTTGCGGAAATTTTCGCAGTAAACACGCGCTTGAGCCTCGTCGCGCAGGGAGCCATAGACAACGGTATAGACGCGGCGACCGTCCACTTCTTTTACGCGAATGTAGGTTTTGAACATTTTATAGTACGAAGCAAATTCTTCGGCTTTCTCTACGGCCGAGCACAAATCGCTAAACGAATAGACTTGCACGCCCCAGCCGCGTGAGTTCAGTCGATTTAATGTTTCTAACATGTAAGATGCATCGGGGGTTAGTTGGCTTTGCTTGCGGGCGCACAAGCGGTTATCGTTGGGTGTAGGTGTTGGCGGAGTGTATGTGCTGCCACTAGGGCGCATGCCGGTAGCCGTATTCGCCGAGGCGGTTGTTGCACCGCTGCTGGCTCTTGTCTGCAAAGCATTAAAATCTTCTTGTAACATTTTATATTCTGCGCTCATAGCGGCAGAGTCCTGTCGCAAACGGTTCACGGCCGTGCTTAGTAAGTTATTGCGCTCTTGTAAGTTTCTATTTTCTCGCACAATTTCTTGTGATTGCCGTTGCAGGGCTTCAATTTGAGTTTTCATGACTGCATTTTCGTCGCGCAGTTCTTTTTTACTTTGTGCGAATGCCTGTGGCACGGTTAAAAAGCCGGCAAGGAGCAAGAGAAAAAAGGTATTTCTGAAGGTGTTCATGCTTTTAAACGTTATATGTTTTACGAAAGTCAACTATTTTTGAGAAGTAACGGGCGGAAGATTTGTCCCAATTAAACTACTAATGTACGTAATTTCTCGTAAAATACATGGTTAAAAAAAAAGTGCCCTGAAACTCAGGGTACTTTTCTCATGGATATTAACAATAAAACTACTTAAAAAACATATTCGTTTTTGGCAATCATTGCCTCGGCAATTTCGCGGCGCAATACTTTGGGGTTGATAGGTTTGTTGACTTTCGTAAAGCGTTTCAAGCCCATGAGCATTACTTTCATCTCGTCGCCAGTATTGAAGCTGATGATAGCCTCGTTGCCTGCACTGTGTACTTTTTCGATGGCTTCGTGCAGGTAGAGCAAGGCTGCGTTTTTCTGCAACTGACAAGCTGCTTCGCCTTGCATCGAAACCATTTTTTCTACGCGTAGCAAGGTGGACTCGGCTGCGTAAATCTCGATAAGCATATCGGCGATATTCATCATCACCTCTTGCTCTTCAGAGAGTTGGCTGGTGAATGTTTGCACAGCTTTTCCTGCAACCATCAACACGGCTTTTTTCAAGTTCTTCAAGATTTCTTTTTCTTCGGAGAACAAGGCCGCGCCATTGGGCGTAGCGAAGGAAGGTACGCCGATAAGTTCTTTGGCAACAGCCATGGCAGGGCCCATGAGGTCGAGGTCGCCGCTCATGGCGCGTTTCACCATCATGCCTACGAGCAACATGCGGTTAATTTCGTTCGTACCTTCGTAGATGCGCGAAATACGTGCGTCGCGGTAGGCGCGTTCCATCGGCGCGTCGGCAGAGAAGCCCATGCCCCCATAGACTTGCACGCCTTCGTCGGCTACGTAGTCGAGCACTTCCGAGCCATGTACTTTCATAATGGCGCATTCGATGGCAAACTGCTCCACGCCTTTTAGCTTGGCTTCTGTCTCGGGCATTCCAGAGGCAATCAGATCATCAATATTATCTTCGATATCCTGCCCAGCGCGGTACGAAGCCGACTCGGTGGCGAAGGTGCGAACCGCCATTTCGGCGAGTTTGTATTTGATAGCCCCAAAGTTTGCGATAGGCTGCCCAAATTGCTTACGCTCGTTGGCATAGTTGGTCGCTAGGTTGATGACTTCTTTGCAGCCACCAATTACCCCTACACCGAGTTTAACACGCCCAATGTTTAGGATATTTACAGCGATTTTAAAGCCATTTCCGCGCTCAGATAGCATATTTTCAACGGGCACTTTGCAGTCGTTGAAGAACACTTGGCGCGTAGAAGAGCCTTTGATGCCCATTTTCTTCTCCTCCTCGTTCATCGTGATGCCGCCAAAGGTTTTTTCTACGATAAACGCCGTGAGGTTTTTATCGTCTTCGATTTTGGCAAATACGATGAAAAGGTCGGCAAAGCCGGCATTGGTTATCCAGATTTTCTGCCCGTTGATAAGGTAGTGCTTGCCGTCTTCGGTGAGGGCGGCTTTCGTTTTGCCAGAATTAGCGTCGGAGCCAGCATCGGGTTCGGTTAGGCAGTAAGAAGCTGCCCACTCGCCACTAGCGAGTTTGGGAAGGTACTTCTGCTTTTGCTCTTCGGTACCATAATAGAGTATGGGCAACGTACCGATACCGGTGTGCGCGCCATAGGTGGTAGAAAACGAGCCAGCCGAACCAATTACATCGGCAATGAGCATAGACGTATTGAAGCTCATGCCTAGCCCTCCGTACTCTTCGGGTACGGCAACACCCAACAGACCAAGCTCGCCTGCTTTTTTGAAGATTTGCGGCGTTAGTTCTGGTTCTTTCATGCTGTCTATGCGGTCGCGCAACGGCGAAAGTTCTTTTTCAATGAACTCTTGGCAGGCGTGTGCCATCATGCGTTGCTCTTCGGTGAACTCTTCTGGGATGAAGATGTCGTGGGCTTCGGTTTCGCGTACCAAGAACTCTCCGCCCTTGATTGCGTTCTTTTTTTGCGTTGTTGCTTCCATTTTCAGCTATTTTACGGTAAGGTTAAAAGACGAATTTTTGATTTAAAAAGGTATGCGTGCATACTATTTAGACAAATATAGAAGATTTTAGTATGCATGCATAATAAATAACGAAATTTTTTTTCATTTGTTCGGCTACTCTCTCCTTTTGAAAGAGTCGCCAACGAGGAAAAGGTACGTGAAAGGCCTTAAAAACACCTTTTACGCACCAAACGCTCTTGCTGCTTATTTTTGGTTTTCTCGTACGAGAGGCTTGAAAACCTCAGAAACCTTGCGCACTTTGGGCAAACTGATGCGCAAGACGTATGGGTTGCTTGGGTTGTTCTTGCAGTAGTTCTGGTGGTAACCTTCTGCCACCCAAAATTCTTCGTATGCATTCAGCTCCGTTACAATAGGCTTATCAAATTTGCCGGATTTGGCCAGTTTTTCCATGTAGGCTTGGCTTTGTGCGCGTTGCGTTTCGTCGTGGTAGAAAATAGCGGAGCGGTACTGCGGCCCTACGTCGGGGCCTTGCTGGTGGTACTGCGTGGGGTCGTGGGCTACGAAGAAAATTTCGAGCAGGGTTTGAAAGCTGATTTCCGCAGGGTCGTAAAAAATCTGAACGCCTTCGGCATGACCGGTTTTTCGGTCGCTTACCTCTTGGTACGAGGGGTACTGCTCTGCGCCGCCCGAATACCCACTTACTACATCTTTGATGCCTTTAATTTGTTCGAAGGCTGCTTCGGTGCACCAAAAACACCCTCCGGCGAACGTTGCCACCGCATATTGCTCGAGCTTGTGCGTGGCAATGTATGCGCTTACGGGCTGTACATCGGTGTTGGTAGAGGCAGGGCGGTCAATCGCTACCGTGTTCGATTGCCCCTGCCCGCAGGCTGGAAGTAGGCATATAGATAAGGCGAAGAAAAGAAGATGTGCGTGTTTCATACGATGCAAGGTTTGGTATATGAAGTGTAAGGTAAAAGGAGGATGTATGGATGAGGACGAACGATACCGCAAGGTTACTTTTTAGGCAACGCGGCGCGAACGAACTGCAAACTGAGCGAGTTCACGCAGTGGCGCGTCTGTTTGCGGGTAAATCCTTCGCCGTGAAACACGTGCCCGAGGTGGCCTTCGCAGTTTGCGCAAACAATTTCGGTGCGCATCCCGTCGGCATCGGCGAGTTGCTTTACGTTTTGGCCAATCATGTCGTCGAAGCTGGGCCAGCCCGAGCGGGAGTCGAACTTGTCTTCGGAGCGGAACAGCGGGAGGTTGCAACGCCGGCAAAGGTACGTGCCTGCTTCTTTGCTGTTGTGGTACTCGCCCGAATAGGCGCGCTCCGTGCCCTTTTGCTCGATGACGTACGCCTCTTTTTCCGTAAGTGTGTTGTACGCACTTGCGGTGTTGATAACAGGCGGAAACGCGGTAAGTGGGCTGTGCTCGCCTGCCGAAGGGGTTGTTTGCCCACAGGCTTGCAAACTCCATAGCAGGGCAATGCCAAAAAGATATTGTAGGGGTTTCATAAAAGGAAAGGGGACTAAGATAAAAATTAGATTTCTACGAGGAAACACAGTTTTTCTTGATTATCAACACATCGTATTGTTATAATAACTAACACCTGTGCTGCATTTTGTATGTGTCGTGAGGCTGTATTCCGTTGGTTGTAAACGAATTGTTTGGCTTACGGTTTTTCCTAGAGTAGTGTAGTGTCTCCGACTTCGCGCAGCCAGCCGAGTAGCCCGCCTTTTAGGTTCACTAAGTGCTGAAACCCATATTTTTCTTGCAGTAGCGCAATTGCTTGTGCGCTTCGCTGACCGCTCCGGCAATGCACAACAATCGTTTCGTTGCGCGGGAGCGTGTCGGCGGCTTGGGAGAGGCTACTTAGCGGGATGAGTTTGCCGCCGAGGTTCTGGGTGGCGTATTCGTGCGGTTCGCGCACATCGAGGA
>CAYUJH010000061.1:0-9535 GCA_964444995.1 uncultured Roseobacteraceae bacterium
CTCGTCAGGTTCGAGAAACCAAAGGGCGGCGCGCGCCTGTGTGGCGTATTGGCTTGCGGGATAATTCGCAAGAAAGGCTTGATACGCTGATGCACTGTGTTCCCGCACCGACTTGGTGAACAGGTTTCGCTCGGCTTCGGCGCGGTAGGGACTTTGAGGGTTTTCCCGAATAAACTTGTGATAACTTTCTGGGGTACGCGCCGAAGTAGCAAAGTGGTATTGCAGGCGGTGGTAACGGCGTGTGGCTTCTTGGGCAAACGAGGCATCGGGATAACGCGCTAAAAATTGGGCGTAGGCTTCGGGCGTGTGCAAGTGCGCCGCTTTGGCAAAGGCCAAACTATCGCGCTGCGCGACCGCTTGGGGCGCAAACGCCGAGCCTGTGTACCACGTGGCAAAGTGGTGGTAAGCGGCTTCCGTACCCAACGACTGCACGTGCTGAAAGGCGCGCTCGGCAATATCCTCTTTTAGCTGCAACAAAGCGCGGGTAGAAAATCCTTTTCGTTCGTATTGCTTGCGCACCTCTGGCGAGGCGGCTTCCCACGAGGTTTGTGCACGTAGGCAGTGTTGGTATGCAGAGTCTAAGCTGAAAAAGGGTATGTTTTCTTCGATGGCGTAGTACCTTGCATAGGCGTACAGCCATTCGGGAGCATCTTCCTGTTTGGCAAGTGCTTTCTCTATCTTGGTGCGCGCATCGGCATACGACTGCTTTTGCAGCGCTTTCACTACGCTTTTTAGGCTCTGCGCATGTGCGTTCGCCCACGAGAAACCAAGCAATACGAAAAAAAGACTGGTGCGGTGCATAGAAATAAGGCTGGTGTACGAAGCTGGAAGATACGACAATCTCTACAAATTTAACAAAAAACCCTTGGCTTACAGAGAGTGTCTTGCTCGGCATACGATAAAGTATGTGAGAATGCCACTAAATTTTTGAAAAAAAACGAGGCTTTCCCGTACTTTCGCTTATGCCTTCATATTATCATACTTTGCGCGTAGCATTTTATTTTGCTCGTAGATATTTCAAAGAGAAAGGGAAAAAAAGACACGGACATACCCCCGCGAAAGGCGTGTTTGTAGGCCGAAACTTTATTCGGTTTCTCACTAACCTTTCGATGCTCGGCGTGTGTATTGGCACTGCTGCACTTGTGGTAGTGCTTTCCGTGTTCAACGGTTTGGAAGACCTCACCAAGGGCATGTTTCGGCGCTATAACCCGGAGTTGCGCATCGTTGCCGCGCAGGGGAAAGTCTTTCCCTATTCGGAAGAGCTGCACGCACAGTTGCGTGCCCTGCCCGACGTGGTCGCCGTAACGGGTGTAATCGAAGATAATGCCCTGCTGCGCTACAACGAGGAGCAACTCGTAGTTACGGTGAAAGGCGTAGAAGATAATTTTTTGCAACAGTACGACCTTTCCGACCACTTGGTGCAGGGTGAGTTCGCCTTGTACGAGGGTAATTCGCCTCGTGCGGTATTGGGGGCAGGCGTGGCCTACCAGCTTTCCGTGCAAATCAATAACGCGATGATTCCCTTGCAGATATGGTACCCAAAGCGCGACCGCAAACTCTCTTCACTAAATCCGGAAGCCGCGTTTTATCGGGAAGTTATCCTGCCTTCGGGTATGTTTTCCATAGAGCAGAGCTACGACTTTAGTCATGTGTTTGTACCGATTGCGTTTACCGAAAAACTGCTTAAATACGAAGGACAGCGAAGCAGTTTGGAAATCAAGACACGTTCGCCCAACCGCATCCCCGCCGTAAAACGCGCCGTGGAAGACCTGCTAGGCGAGGGGTTTCTCGTACAAACGGCCGAAGAACAACAGGCCTCGGTGCTACGTGCCGTCAAAATAGAGCGTCTGTTTGGTTTTATCACTTTTGCTCTCATTTTGGCCGTGGCGAGTTTCAATGTCTTTTTCTCGTTGGCCATGCTCGCCCTCGAAAAACGCCTCGATATGCAAATGCTGTTTGCGATGGGGGCAACACCTCGCTTGGTGCGTACTATTTTTTTGCTAGAAGGGACAATTATCGCTTTTTTAGGGGGGGGAATCGGGCTGCTTGCCGGTTTTTTGATTTGTAGCGCACAACAGCACTTTGGCTTGGTTTCGCTAGGGGTGGCCTCTTCGGTCGTAGAGGCGTATCCGGTAAAGATGCACGGGCTTGACTTTGTGCTTTCAGGGCTTACCGTGGTTGGCATTACTTTGCTAGCTGCATTTTTTCCGGCGCGTCAGGCGGCGCGTATTCCCAAACACACCACAAAGCTAACTAGCTAGGCTTCTAAAAACGCTTTCAGCGGAGCGAAAAACGTCTGTTCCCAAAACAACGTAAGGGCGGCGGTAGCTTCTTCGGGAAATTCTTCTTGCACCACCGAGAGGGTAGTCGTACCGGCGCGGCGGTCTTCAATAAGGTCGAGCGTTACCTTAGAGTACTGCTTCCACGTGGCAAACTTCCAATCTTGCACAAGGGTACGCAGCGAAATATAGCGATTTACGCCTACTACTTCGCCGTTCCAAAACACAAAATGACCGTTCACGCGTGCATTCATAATCGCCTGCTCGCCCATCCACTTGCTCATCTCCTCCGAAGACGTGATCGCCAGAAAAAGATCACCTAGCGATACACGCACGCGACAACTATGTTGCATTGCTTTTCCTCCACTCACCGCTGTAAAAAAAGAACTGGCAGAAAGCTCGGTAACGAAGCTAAAACTGCCAGTTTAAAAGTATGTGATTACTCTTCTTAACTCTATTGGTGCTTAAATATAGCAAATACTTCTACACATCTGCTTCTTTTCCAAAAAAAAGCGGAAATATGCCCAATATTTTTCTGCTATAAACATTTCCATAGCTTGCTTTACTTAGCTTTTGTAGCAAGATGTACAGGCTTTGAAGATGCTCTCGGTTCGATTCTCTTGATTTTTAATGCGTTACAAAACCTGTACTCCCCAACGCAGCGCATTTCTGGCATACGCACGTTTGCTGTATAAAAAACGACATCTTTGCACATGAAATCAGTTATTTTATTCGACGACCCCCTCACGCGGCAGCACCTACTACCCTTTGCCTTTACCCGCCCACTCGCGGACGTGCGTTGTGGCATCCTGACCGTACGCGAAAAATGGCAATGGGAAAGTGTGCTCCCCCACGTACTTGCGCATCCTTATTTGCAGGGCAAATATCCCTTTTATCTGCCCGAAACAAACGAGCCATATTTATATGTACAGGGTGCGCTCTGTCCGCATGGGCAAAGCCTTTCGCTGCTACAACACCTAGGCGAAGAGGAAGCCGTATGGTACGGAGAACATCTAATTGCTTTGCGCAGCGCGAAACAGTTCTTGTCGCCTGCTCTGCTGCGGGCTTACGCCGAAAGCCTACCGCGTAAAGCTACGCACGCTGAAGAGCTCGGCCGTTTCTTGCCCACCGTGTGGAGCCTCGTACTACACAATGGCGAACAAATTTATGCAGATTTTCAGCGCATTACCGCAGAAAGACGCTCGGCGACCGTAGCAGACCGGCACAGCATACTCTATGGCCAAGAAAATATTTTTTTGGAAGAAGGTGCCAGCCTAAAAGCGTGTGTGCTCAATGCCGAAGACGGCGTGATATACGTAGGAAAAGGCGCGAAAATAAGCGAGGGAAGTCTGGTACGTGGTCATTTTGCCCTTTGCGAAGGGGCGGAGTTGGCGATGGGTGCCAAAATAAAAGGCGATACCACCGTTGGCCCTTTTGCGCGAGTGGGCGGCGAGGTGGGCAAGTCCATTTTCTTCGGCAGAAGCAATAAGATACACGATGGTTACTTAGGGCACTCTGTCATAGGCGAATGGTGCAACCTGGGCGCAGCTACCAACAATTCTAACCTCAAAAATACATACGCACCCGTAAAAGTCTGGAGCTACGCCACCGAGTCGCTTTGCGATACCGGCGAGCAGTTTTGCGGACTGTTCATGGGCGACCACGCCAAGTGCAGCATACAAACGATGTTCAACACCGGTACGGTTGTGGGGGTGGCGGCCAATGTGTTTGGCAGTGGGTTTCCGCCCAAATTTATTCCGTCGTTTTCGTGGGGAGGGCGCGAAGGGCTAACCACTGCGCAGCCCGAAAAGATGATTACCCTTGCCCAAACGGTCATGGAGCGCAAAGGCGTAGCGTTTTCACCCGCCGACGCACTCATTTTGCAAGCAGTTTTTGAGGAGAGCCGAGTGTATAGGCACTGGGAGCGTTAGGGCAGTGCTATCATGTCAGGCGTAAGTTGGATACCTACCACCAAGATGTCGTCCACTTGGGGTTCGTCGCCGGCTTGCATCCAAGCTGCGAGGGTCTGTTCGAGTTGGGCGTGCTGCTCGGCAGTGGGTAGGGGAGCTATTTTGTGCAAAAGTGCCCGAAAACGCTTGAGCATAAACTTTTTGCGGGCAATGCCGCCAAATTGGTCGGAGTAGCCGTCGGAAAAAAGGTAGAAGGTAGTCGTAGTGCGCAGCGGAATATGTTGGCTTGTGTAGCTGCGTTCCATATCGCTATGTTCCTGTATGCCTCCTATGCTTAGCCGGCTTCCTTTCGAAATTTTCAGGTCGTTGCCTTCCACGTAGATAAGCGAGCTACGCGCACCGGCAAACTCGGCTTCGTAAAATTTGCCCTGCTCGTTTTTATGAAAGATACACACCCCCACATCCATACCATCGGTATTGCCCGTTTCGTATTGCTTTAGCGAAAGGCGCACCGATTTGTGCAACTCTTCGAGTATGCTGTGCGCCTGCGTGATGCCTTTTACAAACACAATTTCGTGCAGAAGTGCATCGGCTTTCATGCTCATGAATGCGCCGGGAACGCCGTGCCCGGTACAGTCGATGCTCGCCACAAGAACTTTTTGCTGCATTTGCGACGCATTGGACAAGGCAGAAAGGTCGGCAAACCAGTATATATCTCCGCTAACCAGCTCTAGCGGCTTGAAAAAGACAAAGGAGTGGGGAAAAATAGCCTTGATACTCTGCAAGCTGGGTAGCGTAGCTACTTGGATGGTCTTGGCATAGGTAAGACTTGCGTGTATGCGCTCGTTTTTGAGCTGTATTTCTGCATTTTTTGCATTGAGCAGTTGATTGGCCCGTCGCAAATTGCTCGACTGCTCCCAGAGCGCAACATTTTGCCGGCCGATGCGCTGCGTACGCTCGGCTACCTCTGCTTCGAGTGTGCGCTGATATTTTTTGAGCTTGTTTACGCGGCTTATGTACAAAAAAGGCCCTACGGTTAGTAAAAAGAAAGTGTAGGCCGCATACGCCCAGACCGTTGCCCACCAAGGCGAACGGATTTCAAGATGCAAACGCGCTTCCTGCTGGCTCCACTCCCCACGGTAGTCGGCGGCTTTTACGCGTAACAGGTACGTGCCGGGGCTAAGATTGGTATAAGTGGCTACTTGCTGCGTGTTGACGTAGTTCCAGCTGGTATCGAAATTTTCGAGGCGAAAGGCGTACGTATTTTTCGAAGAAACTACGTAGCTGAGTAGGGCAAACTCAACGGTCAGTACGTTTTGATCATGAGCAAGCGACAGGCTATCTGTAAGGCTGATGTCGCGCTGGAGAGGGCTTTCGGCCGCGCCAATAAGCACCGATTGATTGAACAGTTTCAGGTCGGTAAATACTATAGGGGCAGGATTTTCTACTTGGTCCAGTGCTTCGGGGCTGAAACGCACCAATCCATCTGCCCCTCCGAATAGAATATCGTTGTTTGCAAGGCGTAGGCCTACATTTCGGCTGGCAAATGCGCCTTTTAATATACCTCGATGCGTGTAGGTCTGGAAAGAGGGTGCCTTGTGGGTCTGTTGTGCATGGGTAAATTTCACGATGCCGTTGCTAAGGCTTAACCACAGATTTTTTTCTTGGTCGGGAATAATTGAATGTACAATGTCAGAGCTTAGGCCGTCTTCTTTCGTAAAAGCGAGAAATGTGCTATCTTCAGGCATAAACCTGTGCAGTCCGCCGCCGAGCGTACCCACCCACACACTGCTATGTTCATCTTCGGCAATGGAGGTAACGTAGTTGTTCAATAACCCCCCTTTTTGCTGTTGGCCGGGCAAAACGCGAAAGCGGTTGGTCGTAGGGTTGTACACCGTAACACCGCGCTCTGTACCTATCCAATACGTACCATTGCGCATAGGACGTACTACCCACACCGTACCACTGTGCAAGCCGTCTTCTTGCGGGCGCATCGCACGGGCAGATAGCTCTCCGCGCATAGTTCGCCGAAGTACCGAGATACCTCCTCCGAGCGTGCCTGCCCATACAGCGCCTTCCGCATCCTGTGCAAGGCTCACGACCCAATCGCTTACTAAAGGCACCGTGGGGTGGTTGGCCGTGAGATGAATTGTTTCGCCAGTGCGCATATCGTAGGCAAACAGGCCGTTGCGCGTACCTAGCCAAAGCACGTTGTAGCGGGTGTCGTACAGGATAGATTCGGTGCGTACCCCCTGCATAATGGGCAACTCAAGAGTTTGAAGCAGCCTGCCACTCGTACTAAATTGCTTAGGTCCTCCTAGCTCGGTGGCTATCCAAAAAAGGGTGTCGGCTTGGGGAGTAAGGCAAGTAATCTTCCGATTTTCGCGGGGTAGGCCGTAGTAATGAAATGACTCGGCAACGCCTGCCAAGAGGCTCACACCGTTATCGAGCGTGCCAAACCAAAGCGTGTTGGCAGCGGTATCCGCATAAAAAGAGAACACCTTATTATCGGTGAGGCTTCCAAATTCTGCTGGCTGGTGCTGATACTGTTGAAAGACCGGTTGCACATCGGCATAGTTTTCGCAAACGAGCAGGCCGCCGCCATCGGTACCTATCCAAAGCCGCTGTTGCGCGTCGAATTTTACAAACCATGCGCCCAGCTCTTTTCCAACCAGTTGTTGCGAAGGAAAATGCTGAAACGTTTCGGTGGTGGGGTCGAAGCGCGAAACGCCCTTGTTGGTTGCCATCCACAGCAAACCTTTGGGGTCTTGGCAAATACTCCACACCCAGTCGTCTTGCAGGCTACGGGTAGGCAGAGCGGCTGCCTGCCGCGTATAAAGCGTCTGGTTTACTACGTCGCCTTGCGCATCGAGCGTAAGCCGAAAAAGCCCCATATCTAAAATTCCTCCCCATACGTGCCCCTGCGCATCGAGAGAGAGCGACCATACAATCGAGCGATGCTGCCTATCTGGGCTGGTGGGCAAGGAAATGCGCACAAAGGTTTCCGTAGGCGGATGAAAACGTGCGAGGCCTCCGTCGGTGCCTATCCACAGATACCCCCGCGCATCTTCTACGATTGTGCGCACGCGATTATGAGGTATTGAGGTGGAATCGTCGGGGTTGTGGGTATAGTGCGTAAACTGTTCGGTGGCAGGGTCGAATCGGTTCAATCCTCCGCCGGAGGTACCTATCCAAAGTACGCCGTGCGTATCTTCGTACAGTGCGCGCACTATATTATTGCTCAGCGACGTACTATCGTTGGCTTGGTTTCGGTATATCTTTAGCCTATGCCCGTCGTAGCGCACCAAGCCGTCGAGCGTTCCCATCCACATAAAGCCCCTTGCGTCTTTTTGTAGGGAGAATATTGCGTTGCTAGAGTGGTATTCGGTGAGTGAAATATGCTGAAAACTAGGGGCACGTACCTGTGCAAGGCTAGCCGAGAAAACGGTTAGGAAGCCAAAAAGCCATACCACAAAAAGCCGTCGTCGAGTACGCATACGAATATTGAAGGTGCCATCGCTAAAAAGTAGAGCGCGTAGTGGTGTCAGCGGCGTCATAGTCTTGCGGAAAAGCTACCCACAAATCTACGATTTCGCCAATTTTTATCTTGTTGGTGCGGCTAGGCGCTGGTTCTTGCTTTACCACTGCGCCGGGCGGGCGCGTGGTAGCACTTACAAACTCAATAGTCCCTACGCTCAGGCCTACGCCGCGCAGGAGTGTTTGCGCCTCTT
This sequence comes from uncultured Roseobacteraceae bacterium, assembly GCA_964444995.1. Classification (GTDB taxonomy): domain Bacteria; phylum Bacteroidota; class Bacteroidia; order Cytophagales; family Flammeovirgaceae; genus CAYUJH01. Next base: position 7,921 of record CAYUJH010000061.1, read on the forward strand.
CATAGTCCATACCCAATACGTTGGGGACTTCCATGGTCGTATTTCCTAAGCCGTTGCCCACAATGAGGTCTATACGCGTGCCTTTCGGTACGATAATCCCCCTGCGAAGGTCTTCCTTGCTGTATTCTACCGAGTCGAGCATGATACCCAGCACGGCGTTTGTAGCCAAGTCGTCCACATATTCTATCGAACCTATTTTTAGCTCATGACTTTTGAGCAAAAGCTGTGCATTTTTTACCGAGCTATCTACAATATCGGGGATGGCAATCTTAGGAGGCAGGTACGAACTCACCGTCAGATACATTTTTCGGTTGAGTTTTACTTTGGTGTTCATCGGGGGGTCTTGGTCTATCACCGTGCCGGGCACGGCATTCACCTGAAACGAGGAGTCGATTACTTCGTAGCGCAAATTTTTTGTAGCTAGCAGTTTTTCCACTTCGGCGAGCGGCATTTCCCGCAATAGCGGCACGGTGATCGTTTCTCCGTGGTTGGTAAGCGAAGGAAGATACTGATTGAACAACACCCAAACAAGCCCAAAGCCTAGCCCTACCGCTACGGCAATGTGCAATAAAAAGGCGTAGGGTGTGTTGCTAAAGAGAAAAAAACGCGCTTTGCGCGGCTTTTCAGAAGTTTGCTCAATATCCGGGACTTGCGGTTTTTCCATGCGTCAGAAAAAATTGTATATACAAATTGGATACAAAGGTAAATTTTTTAGAAAAGGCCGCGCCGATATGTTTCAAATAATTTCCGCTGCTGCTCATTTACCAAACTTGCATACCAACACGGGTACGGAGGCGTGTAGCGTGAATTTCTCTGTTAAACTCCCAGAAAGTATGCGTTCTAAGAAACTTTTTTCTTGTGGCAAAATGGCGAATATATCGACCGTATTTTCACTAAAATAGGATTTCAAGCCTTTTTCTACACTTTTTTCTTTAATTAACTCAAAAGCCATTTGTCGTACCGGGGTAAACCAGTAGTAGGCCTCTAGCGCACTGAGTTTTTCAATATCCTCGCCGTCTTTTCGGTTGCTTGAGGTAATGTGCAAGCAGGTGATAGTAGCCTCGAAGGCCTGCGTCAGTTTTTTGATGAAGTCAATAGCGGGGATGTCTTTGTCGTCGAAGTTGGTTGCGTAGAGAATTTTTTGGAAAGATGGTGCGCCCGACTTGGCAGGCACTACCAGCACGGGCACATGCGAATGACGCACCACATGGCTAGCGATACTTCCCCACAAAATTTCGCTCAGACCGCTCGCGCCTTTTGTTCCCATTACCACCATATCGAATTTGCCGCTTTGGGTAAGTTCTTCAATCTGCTCGGTGGCCACACCTTGCAGCGTAAGAAAGTCTATCCGGAGGAGTTCGTCGGTACCTGCGTAACACATACGGCCGTGCTGCCGCGCCAACAGCTTGAGCTGCTTGGTGTGGCTCTCAGCGCGTTCGGCAATCAACTGCTCGATATATTCAGAGGGCGGCGTGGTCAGCGAAGCCGTAACGGCTACATGGTAGCTATTGAACAGCGTAAGATGAGCGCGCGTCTGTTGTGCGAGCGCTACGGCGTATTTCAACGCCAATACGGAGTTGTCGGAAAAATCTATCGGAACTAAAATAGCGTGCAT
>CAYUJH010000062.1:0-9478 GCA_964444995.1 uncultured Roseobacteraceae bacterium
AGCTAAATATCCCCGAAAGTGGCAACGGAATCCCCGACCTGCTCGACGAGGCGCGCTTCCTACTCGACTACCTCGACCGCACCCGTGGACCTTCGGGCGGCGTGGCAGGTGCGCGTGTGCATCCTGACTTTGAGCGAAAAGAAGTGGATAACATCCCCTCGTGGGAAGATGAGCGCCTCTGGACTATCAGCGGCGAAGACCACATCACGACCTACGTATTTGCCGGCATGGCCGCACACTTGGCGTATCTCTACACGCAGCTAGGAAGCACCCAAGAAGTGGACGCACTGCGCCAAAAAGCCGAAGCCGCCTACCAATGGGCGGCGGAAAACCGCAGAGACGGAGACCCGTTGTTCAATGCTCGTTTGTACGCTGCTGTTTGCTTATACAAACTTACTGGCGAGGAGGCGTACCACGCACAGTTTCGCGCCGACTTGCAGCAACTCGAAAGTGGCCGCCACCCGAACGATAACCTCGATTTTGCGCTTTGGGCATACCTTGCCGCGCCTGCATCCCTTACCGATGCGCCCACCCGGCAGCAAGCCCTGCAAATTGCGCGAGCGCGCGCCGAGGTGGAATTTATGGAAACCGGCACAGCGCGAAGTTTCCGCGTGGGGTTCGGCTGGAACTTCCGCACATTTTTGGGGCAAGCGACTACGCCCCTGATTTTCCCAGCCTTAGCGCTGTATCATTTCACTGGCGAGGAACGCTACTACCAAGTAGCACTTACAAGCAGCGACTACGCCTTGGGCGGCAATCCGCTCGACTACACATGGCTCTTGGGTTTTGGCGACCAATCGCCCAAGCAGGTGCTGCACCTCGATAGCTGGCTGCACCCGTCCAACCGGCAGACGTTCATTCGCGGGACGATTCCCTACGGCCCTACCGCCTTTGGCGAAGGATGGCCGCCCGACAATGGCCCGTGGAGCAGCAATTTTGCTCTGCGCCGCATCTACCCCGACTACACCGCATGGCCCTGGCACGAAACGTTTTTCGATAACCGCTACTGCGTACCCACCAACGAATATACCGTACACCAGACTTCTGCGCCGGCAGCAGCCGTGTATGGGCTTCTTTCCGCTGCATCGTCGGGCAACTTTCGGCCCAATCAGCCGCCAACAATTACGCTGATGCCCCCAGAAGTACACGCCTCGGGCGAAGCAGTGCACCTGCGCGTACACGTAGCCGATACCGACGGCTATGTGCGCAAAGTAGAATTTTACGACGGCCGGCAAAAAATTGGCCACAGCACCACGCCGCCGTTTTCCATCACGTGGCGCACCGTCCCCGACGATTTGCAGGCCGTCGCTACGGACAACGAAGGGCTACAAAGCAGCACTCGCGCCGCGACTGCCGAGCTGGTCAGCGTGGCAGCGGTAGCACTTTCGGAAACCTCCGTCGAACTCACCGAGGGGGAAAGTGCGCAGCTAACCGCTACGGTACTGCCCCAAGAAGCCGCTGTGCGTAACGTGGTGTGGTCGGTAGAAAACGAAGCTATCGCGACGGTGGACCAGCAAGGCAAGGTGCAGGCACACGCGCAAGGCACTACCACCCTCAGTGTGCGCACGCTCGAAGGAAATGCGACGGCAGCCGCCCAGCTAACCGTGCGCCCTGCCGTAGTAGCTTCTTTGCCCGCTATCGCTGCACAAGACAGCCTTTCGGTCTATCCCAATCCGGTGCGGCGCGGCGAACTTTTGCGCGTAGAGGCAGGCGAAACGATTGTCGGGTATCGCTTCGTGGACGCACAAGGGCGCACCGTATCGGAAGGAAAAAACAGGGACAATCGTACGGAAATACGTGTGCCCAATCTGTCAGCAGGTGCGTATGTGCTAGTGCTCGAAACCCGCAGCGGAGGCAAAAAATCGTTTCGGTTGCTCGTAGAATAGCGTCCGTCGCTCTTTACCCGATTGGCACACCTGCTCATTCCCCCATACGCGTTTTTAAGAACTCCTTCGGCGTTTGCCCGAACTGTTTGCGGAAGCACTTGCTGAAATATTTGGGGTCGGCGAAGCCCACCTCGTACGCGAGTTCGGAGGTATTGAGGTGGTTTTCGAGCAGTAGCTTGGCGGCATAATTCAGCCTGTTTTTCTTGATGAACGCGCCCAACGATTCGCCCGTAGCTTTTTTTACGCGCTCGTACAACAGGGTACGGCTTACGCCTAGCTCCTTTGAAAATAGGTCAATGTTGACTTCGGTATTGGTGATGTTATCTTCCAATACTTTGATAACTTTCCGCAGAAAATCCTTGTGGCTGTCGGTAAGTTCGAGCTTATCAATATCGCCGATGAGCTTGTTTTCGTAGCGTTCTTTTACGTGCTCGTAAGTAGCCAGCAGGTTGTTGATGCGCAGTTTGAGCATATCGGCATCGAGCGGCTTGGCGAGGTATTCGTCTGCCCCGCAGCCAAGGCCTTCCATATAGTCTTCCGTTGCGTTGCGGGCTGTAAGCAAGATAAAGGGAATGTGTCGCGTGGTCTCTTGCTGTTTGAGCCGTCGGCAGAACTCAAAACCGTTCATTTTGGGCATCATCACATCGGAGACAATGAGCGAGGGTGTTTCATGTTCCATCACGCTCAGGGCATGGTAGCCGTTGGCGGCGGTAAGGACTTCGTAGGCATCGCGCAGGATATTTTCCATAAAGGCGAGCAGGTCTTCGTTGTCTTCTACGAGCAATATCTTGGGTACGGTGCGGCTTGTTGGAAGGGCGATGTTGTTGCCTATGGGCAGAGGTTCCGGCTCGGCTTTGTTCAAGCCAGCATCGGGATTGTTGACCAGATATTCCACTTTTTCGTCGTCGGTATAGTAAGAAGGGTGTAGGGGGATGTTTACGGTGAAGCACGTACCCTGCCCTTCGGTGCTTTCTAGTTGCAGCGTACCATGATGCAGCGCCACGAGTTTTTTGACCAACGACAGCCCAATGCCCGCACCAATTTGCGTTTGGGTGTGCGAATTATTGATGCGGTAATACTGCTGAAAAATATGGTGTATTTCTTTTTCGGAGATGCCTATGCCCGTGTCGCGGATGTGAATACTGATGGAGTCGGCGACATTGAGCGCGTGGTTTACCACAATTTCGACCCGCACGTCTTTGTGTTCGGGCGTGTATTTAAAGGCATTGTTGAGCAGGTTGTAAATAATTTTTTCGATTTTATCTTTATCGAAATACCCTTCGGCTTTTTTCGCGTTGGAGGTGATGGAAAAGTAAATTTGTTTCTTTTCGGCCACAAAATTGAACGACTCGGCAATCGTTTCGACCACGCCGACAATCTCGCCCTTGCACGTTTCGAGGCGCAACACGCCGTCTTCCAACTTCGATAAATCCATTACCTGCGTAACAAGGCGGAGCAAACGCTTGGAGTTGTGCAAAATGATGTCGAGATATTCTTTCTCTTTAGCCGTGTGGCGGCCCGTGCGCAGCAGTTCTTCCGCCGGCCCGATGACAAGCGACAGTGGCGTGCGAAACTCGTGGGAAATGTTGGTGTAGAAGCGCGTTTTGATGCGGTCTAGCTCTTTGAGTTGCTCCGACTGCTCCTGTATCTTTTTGTAGGTGCGCGAGTTGGCGAGGGCAATCGAAATGTAGGTCGCGATATTCTTGAGCAGGTTGACGTTCTTTTGCTCAAAAGCATTTTTCTTCTCACTTTTTACAACCAATACGCCGATAACTTCCGCCGTGGGCGACTGCAAGGGGATATACATGGCGCTGTGAATGGCATCGGCGGTGTACTGCTCGTTGGGCGTGTCGAGGTAGAGTTTTACATCCTCCTTTAGGTTGTTGCTAAAGATGGCTTGGCTTTTTTGGAAGGCGTAAATGGAAAGCCTGTTGTTTTCTGTTAAGGGGATGGACTGACTGCTGATGTCGCCCTTGTAAATTTCCCAGTAGTCTATGTAGGCGTTGCTGGTATCTACCTCCCCGATAGCGAGCAGTGGCTCGTCGAGCACATCGCTGAGGAGTTGGTACAGGCGTTCAAACACCTCTTCGAGCTTGATAGAGGCAGTGATTTTTTTGCCCATTTCGCTGAAAAGCATCACGTTGCTGTGCTGAATCCTGAGCTCTTCCGATTGGGCGTAGAGCCGCTCGTTTTGCGCTTCTATTTCTTGTTTTTGCTTTTCAATTTCAAAGGTGCGCTGCTGCACTTGGTCTTGTAGGCGTTTCCGCTGCGTTTTTAATTGGCTTACGCGCCAGAAGTAGCCGGACAGCACCAGCGAGATTAGCCCCGCGCCTACGAGCAACTTAAAAAGAAGCGTGTTCCAGAAAGGAGGATGAATATAAAACGAAACGCGGGTTTCCTGCGGATTCCATATCCCGTTGTTGTTGGCCCCTTTGAGGCGAAAGTGCAGCCACTTTCCCTCCGGTAGGTTGGAATACGAGGCAAAGCGTCGGTTGCGGACGTAGCTCCAGTCTTTGTCCACACCTTCCATCAAAAATGCAAATTCGTTTTGTTCGGGAAACAAGAAGTTGAGGGTAGCAAATTCGAGCGTGAGCACATTTTGGTCGTAGTTCAGTTCAATGCTGCGTTCGTAGGCGATGTTGCTTTGCAGGGTAAACGTGCGGGTTTTCTTGCTTTCCGATGCGTAGGGGACGGGTTGGTTATAAATTAGCAGGTTGCTGATGTAGGTAGGGGGCAGGTAGTCGTTGAGTTGGATGCTTTCCGGCGCGATGATGTTGAAGCCGTTGTGCCCACCCACATACAGTTTGCCCGTACTGGTTTTAGCACCTGCCGAGAGGTTAAACCGGTTCGATTGCAGCCCGTCTTCTTCAAAAAAGTTGGTGATTTCTTGGGTAGTTGTGTTTAGGTAGCTCAGGCCTTTGTTAGAGGTTACCCACACATTACCTTCCTCGTCTATCAGCGGTATGCGTGTTTCGTGGCTGGATAGCCCTTCTTCTTTGCCATAGCGTTTTACCGACTGGGTGGCGAGGTCGTAGCGCAGCAGACCGTCGCCGGTAATCCAAAGGCTGCCCGAAGAAAAGCAGATATGCCGCACGAGGGAAAGCTCTTTAGCTTGCTGAAAGGCGTACTGCGTAGTGTCGGCTGTGAGGTGCTTGGGGCCGTCGGCGAGTAACGTGCTGTCTATTCGTTGTAAGTACACGAGCATACTTTGGTTGGCAACCCACAGGCGGCCATCGGGCGTAATTGCCACGCTCCCGTTCGACTTGTTGCGCAGCCCCTTGCTATATTTTTGGTCTTGCCGAATGTGTACGTATGTACCCGTGCGCACCTTAAAATAGATAAGACCATCGTTCGCGGCTATCCATAGGTTTCCCACGTTGTCGGCTATGGCATCGAGCAGCACATCGGCGGGGAGCGTGCTACCTGCGTCTTCTTGGTAGTGGTAATTCCGCGCCTGCCCAGTGGGGACATGGTACAAGGTCAGCCCGTCGCGGCGGCTGATGCCTGCTACAAGGTTGCCGGGTAGTTTGAGCATTTTTTGCACCACGCCGGGGAAGATGTTGCGCATTTGCACGGTGCCAGTCTGCGGGTTAAAGTCGGCGATGCCCTTGCTCGTCGAAATCCAGACCGAGGTGGGGCTGTATTCCATGAAGGCGTGCACGTCGTTGTCGAAGGCTTGGCCGGGGAAACGGCTTTTTTCGTAGTGTTGGAACTTGGCTGCCCGCTTGTTGTAGTAGTTTAGCCCGCCGGCGGCTACCCAAATGCCCGCGTGGTTGTCTTCAAAAATAGTGGTAACATTGTTCGATAGCACGCCCCCTTGTGCTTGTTCGGTATCGGAAACTACGGAATACGCCTTTGTGTGGGTATCGAACTGGAGCAGCCCCTTTTCAGTGCCTATCCAGAGGGTGTTCCGCGTGCGCGGATACAGCGTTAGTAAGCGTTGATACCCTTTTGAAATGTTTTCTGGGAAAAAAAGATAGTTTTCAAAACGTTTTTCGGAGAGATGGTAGGAAAACAAGCCGTCGCCTATGGTGGCAATCCAGAGCACTTCGCCATCCGTCCAGAGGTCTTTTACCCAATGATTTTGCGGGGCGTTTGAGTCAATAAAATGCTCGTAGTGCGTAAATGTGCCCTCTTTGGCGTGAAAGCAGTGCAGCCCGCCGCCCCACGTGCCCAGCCACAGGTTGCCCTGCGCGTCTTCCACTATTTTTTCAATCACGTTGTAATTAAATATCTGCGCGCTTTCTTGGGTGCGGAACGGGAAGTGGGTAAACGTGCCCGTTTCTGTCTCAAAACGGCTTAACCCGAACCAACAGCCCACCCACAGCGTATGTTGGCGGTCTATATACAGCGCGTTTACGTAGTTGCTCGGCAGCGACTCAGGGTCGTCGGGGTTTCCTTTAAAATACCGCTTGGTGTTGGTAGCAGGGTGGTAGTGAATTAGCCCGAGGTTGCTCGTGCCTATCCACAGGCCATCCTTCCCGTCGCCGATGATTACCTTCACTTCAGGCACAATGCCCTCTTCGCTTAGGTACGGATTGAAATTTTCGCTTTCGTAGCCGTTGAATCGATTAATGCCTCGATTGCTGCCTACCCACAGAAAGCCAGCTTTGTCTTGGGTGAGGGTATTTATTTCGGAGCTTAACAAACCGTTGCCCACGTCGTAGTGGGTAAAACGCACCTGTTCCCCCTGCCCCACCGCGCAGGAAACCCCACCGAGCATTCCCATTAAAAAAAAGACTAACTGTTTCATAGGCATACGAATAAAGAAAAAAAGCTCAAGATTCCCAGTCAAATACTACCCCGACGTACGCATCGGGATTGCCCGCCAGCCCCTGATAAGCTTCCGCTGCTTTTTCCACCGGCAGCACGTGCGAAAGTAAGGGCGCTACCTGCAGTTTATCAACGCGCATGAGTTCCAGAATAATTTCGCTGTTGCGCGTAATCGAGTGTTTTACAAATTCCGTGGGGTGGGTAGGATAGGTAAATTCAAGGGCACCTTTTACCTCGATAGCCCCTTCGCCCCACAGATGAATGCGCTGCAAAAAGGGCGTAAGGTTGGTTTCAAAAGCTGCGCGAGGGCTTCCCAACAGAATTAACTCGCCGTACAGGTTTAGGCAGGCAGCGGCGGCTTCAATCACCTGCGGCACGCCGGAGGCATCAATCAGTGTGGAAACGCCTCGGCCGTTGGTCGCCTTGTCGAGAAGCGTTTTTAGCGATTTTTCCTTGCTATTGACACAGGTGCGCACCCCGCAGGCAGCGGCAATCGCCAAGCGGCTATCGCTAATATCCACCCCAACTACGCGTGCGCCTTGCAGTTGGGCGAGTTGAGCGGCCAAAATACCAATCGGCCCCATACCCACTACCGCCACGTCGTCGCCCAGTTCGATGCTCGATTTCCGCAGCGCCGTCATCGCAATACCTGCCATGTGGGTAAAAGCGGCCAATTGGGGCGGCACATTCGCAGGCAGGGGCACGCATACACCGTGCCATCGGTCGGTAGTGTCTATCTTGAAATAGGCAGCATGAGGCCCGAAGGTATAGACAAGGTCTCCCGCCTTGCAACAAGTTACCGCTGCTCCAATTTCTAATACCTCGCCCACCGCTGTATAGCCGGGCGTGGCGGGCATCTGAAACCAGCCCTCTAGCCCTGCAAGGCAGGCCAGCTCTGTGCCCGTGCTTATGTGCGAATATTTGTTGCGCACAATCACCTCGTGCGGCGACGTGAGGGCAAGGTCGTAGGCTACCTGCTCAACCGCGATGTGCCCGGGGGCGTGTGCGACTATTTTTTTATAGGTTTTCATAAAGACATTTTTTAAGAAGGATGTTTTTTGGACAGACGTGTGTGTTTAGGGTAAGACGTTTTTGCGTTGTTCGTTCAACGCCGCATTGATACGCTCGCCCTCTGCGTCGGTGAGGGGATAGAACCAGAGGACAGCCACCGTGAGCAGTGCGATAACGCCGGGCAGCACACTCAGCGAAATTCGGATGCCCTCCAGCGCAGCAGGCGATTGAACGACATTGGCCTGATAACCAAAATACGCCAGCACCCAGAGTGCAATCGCCCCCCCGATAGAAAAACCGGCCTTTTGCCCCAAAGTCGCGGCGCTATAAATGAGACCGGTAGTGCGGCGTTGGTGCAGATATTCGCCGTAGTCGGCGGCATCGGCGAGCATCGCCCATATCAGCGGAAAGGTAGGGCCACTCGCGAGTGAAAAAATGATTTGGCAGGTGTAGAGCAGCACAAGGTCGTCGTTTGCCCAGTAAAAGCCTATGCTCGATAGCCCAATAATGACCATGCACACGATGAACAACTGCTTTTTGCCCATTTTTGCCGAGAGCCACTGGGTGGGAAATACGCCCAACAGCACGCACACCGTCCCGATGACCATGAAGGCAGAAGCACCTTCTTTGTCGCCTACGAGGTACTGCCAATAATAGACGATGACCGAGCTGCGAATAGCCACGTAAATCAGGATAAGCAGCGAGGAGACAAATAAAACGACCCACGCCTTGTTTTGTAGCAGGTTTTTCAGGTCGCGCCAGCCGTCGGGGCGTTGGCTAGGAGGTGGGTGCACGCGCTCCCGCGAGACGTAAAACGCCACGAGGAAGAACACAATGCAAATAAGCCCAAAAATGAGCATGGTGTACCGGTAGCCCACTACGTCGTTGCCGGCACCCAGCTTGGCGACCAGCGGAATGACCAACGCCTGTACCGACATGCCCGCCGCATAGGCAAACACAAACTTGTACGACGAAATCTCGGTGCGCTCTTGGCTGTCGGGCGTAATGACCCCCACCATCGCATTGTAGGGAATCATGATAGCCGTGTAGATAATCATCATTAGCGCGTAGGTGGCGTAGGCGTAAATGAGCTTGCCCAAGTCCGAAAAGTCGGGGACGGAAAACATCAACACCGCCACTACGCCATACGGCACAGAAAACCAGAGCAAATACGGGCGGAACTTCCCCCAACGCGTTTGAGTGCGGTCGGCGATGATGCCCATCAGCGGGTCGTTGACGGCATCCACAAGCCGCACGACCAAGAACATCGTACCAGCTGCTGCCGCCGAAAGCCCATAGGTATCTGTATAAAAAGCGGGCAGAAAGAACATAAGCGTTTGCCAAACGATGCTCGCGCTGTACTCGCCAATACTAAATCCTATTTTTTCTGTGCGACTTAGGTGCTTCATTGTCCTGCGGAGTTACGTTGCATCCACGCCTTGTTTTTGCGAATAAGTGCCAAGCGATTTTGCACCACACCGAAGGTGGTCAGCGCGTCTTCTGGCGCGTTGAATGTATAGTTGAGCAGATTTTCCACGGAGGTAGTCGCTACGTGTATGCGCGTATCGGAGGAGGCGTAGTAGATGCACACCGCACCTTGGTCGTCCACCAACCAGCCGTTGCAAAACAGTACGTTCGATACATCGCCCACGCGCTCCTCGTTTTCTGGGGCCAGCAAATAGCCGGCAGGCCGACGAATTACGCGCCACGGCTCGGCCAAGTCGGAGAGGAACACATAGAGCACGTAGCGCAAACCCGCCGCCGTACTGCGCACCGCATGGGCGAGGTGCAGCCATCCTTCGCTCGTT
>CAYUJH010000063.1:0-8855 GCA_964444995.1 uncultured Roseobacteraceae bacterium
GTAGGAAAACTGCCCGAGCGGTATGCGCTGTGGCGTTCCTCCCTGCACGTACGAAAATGCCCCCTCTGTGGTAGCTAAAAAAAAGGTGTCGGCTACCACATACAAATCATTTACCGCAAAGTTAGTAGTGTTTTGTAGAGCGAGCGGAGCACTCAAGTTTTCAAACGTATTGGCGTTGGCATCGTACCGCATCAGGTACGCGTCCGCCGTGCTGCCTCCTAGGTACAGTTCTCCTCCAAACGCCCTGACCACGTTGTACTGCTGCTTGGCGTTTTCTTTCTCGTGGTAATAGCGTATTTCTTTTGTAGTATTATCTATGCGAATAAGTCCTTCGGCATTGGTAGGCACGCCCCAAAGGTTGCCCTGTGCGTCGGCAGCCAACGAGAGCACCATTGCCTGTTGCTCCGATAAGTCGAAACGCTGCACGATTGCGGCACTGCGAAGGTCTAGCTGCAAAATATATTCGTCGGAAGTTGTAGCCCACAAAAAATTTCCTTGTGGATATACCTGCAAAATGCTCCCTTTTTCACTAAAAAAAAAGGGGGTTACTTGCTGACCGACTACCGCATATATCGTCTGTCCCTCTGTCACATAGAGCGTATCGCCAGAGGGTGAAACGCGCATATCGTTGATATAAGACGATATTTCGTGGGTAGCAAAGCCTGTAAAAAACAAGGGAAAATATAGGTAAATCCCTCGGTCGGTACTTGCCCATATATTTTGTTGTTCGTCTATAAAAAGATGGTTATATACGCCGATGTTTCCTTCTGCCACTGACTTTAGCGTATAGACAGCACCAGTTTTAACCACCTCAAAAACAGCATCTTGCAAGGTGGTAGTAAATATACGCCCCTGCCTACCTTGGGCTAGGCAGCTAAAAGGGCCGGCGCGTAGAAGTTGCATTTGCTGTACGCGCCCTTGTGCGAGCTGCAACACAAAAAGCCCCTCCGAAGCGGCCAACAAAAAGTCGTCTCCGCGTACATGTAACAATTTATAGGCAATACCTACCGGCTGCGGAAGAGAAAGTTCTTCGAACGAATCGGTTGCGATTTGGTACTGAAATAGCGCACCGGGCATAGAGATAGTGAATAGCTCGCCCTGCGCATTTTCGGCAAGGGTGAACGAGTGCAAGAAATCGTAGGTGCGGTTGCGCTCGTCGAACATGTAGCGCGTTTTGATGCGATTCCCTTCCAAAATGACCAACGAACTGCGCTCGGCGACCCACAGCTGGCCCTTGCGGTCTTCGTAGAAGTACTTGGGGAAAGCCACCGTGCTATCGGTAGGCTGGTAACTGCCTGCAAGAATCGGATAGGTGTACGCCGTATCGGTCTGGCTTACGATGCCCACAATGCCCATATCGGTTGCAGCGAGCAATTGGCCGGTACGCGTGCGGTGAAGTGCCTTTATGTACAAACTCGGCAGCCCCTTATCGAGCGTTTCAAAGTGCAGGCCTTTAAGACGCACCAAGCCTGCGTCGGTAGCTGCCCATACAAAACCAAGGCTATCCTGCGCCACGCTCTTGACCAAATTGTTAGGAAGCCCCTGCTCTTTTTTGTAGTTCAACGCGTTCCAATCGCTGTGTTGCGCCCATGCGCACAGCGGCAAAAAAAGTAACCACAAAATGCATGAGCGAAGACAAAAAGCACGCATAAAACGCATAAAAAAGTGATTATCTTACAATACTACTATTTGTTCGCAAGATACAAACTCTTACATAAAAGTCTACATTTTTGGCATTTCAAAGAAAGAAAATCAAGATTTTTAGCGTATTTAGTGTTTTGTTTTCAAAGATTTGTTTACATAAGCTAAAAGAAAAAAACATACTGCACAAAAAAGCGCGAAACCTTACATAGGCCAGAACAAAGGCGACCGACTGCTAGCTTTTCAACTCGGTTTCTTCGTACTTAGATGGGCACTTCATCAGGATTTCGCTGGCGACAAACTGCTGATTTTTCGAGCGACCAATTACCACTACTTTCTCCGAGCGGTGGAAATCTTGCATAGATGCCGGAGGGTTATAACATACTACTTTATGTTCTTGTTGGCTATCATCTACCAAAATGAAACTCAAATAGTTGGGGTCTTCCGAAGGATTGTATTCAATTCCAATTGCTTCGTTTTGCGTGTTTTTCTTGAGTTCGCCCACCACGTGCACCTTCGCTTCGTTACCGTTTTCTTCGAGCGCGAAGGCTTCGGCAAAGGTTACGTACTGGCTAGCATCGCCGGCGGTGGCTACAATTACGCCAATCGCCACGGCGACAATGATTAATCCGAATAAATGCGATGTTTTCATAGACGTTTATTTTTGAAGTTGTTTGTTTTCTGATTCAACACTTTTTTCTATCCGTCCTATCTTCTTTTCTAACAAAAAGAGGTATAAAAAGATGCCCCCGACCACAATACCAATCGTGCCGACGACTACCCATATTTTCCCGTCGGCGCGCAGCCTATCAGCCATTTCAATTTGCTGATTGCTGTAATCGCGCTCCGAAATCGGAATTTTTTCTTGGGCAATTCCCTGCACAGACAAGGCAAAAAACAGGGTGAGTACCGCTACTATTTTCTTCATTGTATAACAAGATTTATATAAGTTGAAAATTGATAAGACTCCCTAGAGGTCAGCCGCTCAAAAACGAAGGGTAGCTTCCTTACCGGTCTTCGAGGGTAAGCAGCACTTTACCGAGCCGAATCCGCAAGTGCGTAATCCATACGCCTAGCAGTATCCATCCAATCACAGCGGGATAGAACACAAGGCGAAGTTTTGCGTCGAGGTCGTAGGCGTTGAAGCCCGGATTGCCCCCGTTGCCCGGATGCAGCGAGTCGGTCAGGCGCGGCAGAATGAATATGAGCGGAATATACACTGCATACGCAAAGATGTTATACACCGCACTTACGCGGCTGCGTTGCAGCGAGTCGGTAAATGCGCCCCGCAACACAAAGTAGCCAAAGTAAATCATGAGCGCGACTGCCGAGGCGTTTTGCTTGGGGTCGCCACTCCAGAACGAACCCCACGTAAATTGTGCCCACAACATGCCAGAAAGCATCCCTAATACACCAAACAAGATGCCCGCACGTGCGAACTCCTCGGAGCGCAAGTCGTCGAGGGCGTGTTGTTTGTTTAGATGGCGGATAGCGTAGAACGCCGAGATGCCGCTCATTAGCACCATGCCGAACCACATGGGTACATGGAAGTATAAATTGCGAATAGTTTCGTTCAGAATGGCAAGGCGGGGCACTTCTAAGACAAGCCCCCCGATTATGGTGTACATAACAAGTACAACTGTAAGCAATTTCCACCAAGATATTTTCATCATGTGCTGTGATTTATGTGTTGAGGATTTCCTTGATTTGACTAGCCTGCCTACCATATAATAGCTCAAAAACCGCTTCGCGCCCTGCTAGGTTTGCGCAAACTTGGTAGGATTTGTTAAAAAAATGTGCGTGCATTTAGCTGCGCCAAAGGTACGGAAACAAAATATAGGATACAGCAAGGACGATGAGGTTAAGGGCGACGATGACCGCCAATTCGTCGGTGCTTGCGCTGCGTGCCAGTCCGTCGGTGGCGTGGCGCGATACTTTCACGAGCATGAGAATGAGCGGAATGACCACCGGAAAGCCCAAAACAGCGGTCAGGGTCGCGCTGTGCTGGGTTTTGGAGGCGATGCCCGCTACCGTGGTGAGCGTAGCCGAAAAACCAACTGCCCCTAGTGCCACGTTGAGCAAAAAGAGCGGATAGTCGTTGACCGGATTGCCCAGCACGATGCTATACACCACAAGAGCAACCAAGGAGGTAACAAGCAACAAAAGGCTGTTATAGATGATTTTCGCCAAGATAATCGCCTGCGGACTTACTAAGCAGTAATACAGGTAGAACTCCTCCCGGCTTTCGCGGTCGAAACTGCGCGATACGGCACTGACTGCCACAAAAAGCAGGATAATCCAAAGCAGGGTGTTCCATGTAACGGGCTGCAAGGCAATAGCTTTTTGGTTGAAAGCCAAATAGCACACAAACACACTGCTGAATACATACAAAAAAATGCTATTGAGTGCTTGCCTATAACGCAATTCTAGCGTAATTTCTTTTGCGACCAAGCCGCTCACTTCTTTCCACAACGTTTTCACGCTCCAAAGATACACGCCAAAAGTCGCATTCGGCTATTCGTTGGGCAGTATGTCCGAAAATTTTACGGCCAGCACTGGCTCGCCTACCGAAGCGCGTATCTGCTGCTTGCCCGCTACTTCGATGCGGATGAACAAGTCGCGGCGGGCGTTGAGGTATTCCCACACGGTTACTTTGCGGGCCGCTCCTTCGCGCTCGCGCAGGAAACACCAGCCTGTTTTGCCATTTTCGCGGTAGTACGTCTCGCCGCCATACACCACGCTATTGAGCGGCCGGCCGAGGGCGATAAGTTCTTTTTCTAAGAAGGAGTCAATGGCATGAATGCTTACATCGCGCGTTTCCATGACTTCCAAATGCCCTCCTTCGCGGCGGACGAACAAATTGCGCCGCTCTAAGTCGCTCACAATTATAAAGGCTTGCTCGCTTTGCCCGTCTTCCCAGTCGAACTGCAAAGCAGTTACCACGCGCCACGTCTTTAGGTCGTAGTCGAGCATGTACCCTATTTGCAAATTTTCCACGTTCAAGTCGGAAGGGTCGTAGGAGATGCGCAGGTCGCGCGGCGTAGGAGGAGCAGCGGCGCGTAACGCGGCTTTTTTTCCTTTGCGCCCATAGCCTAAATACTTGGTGCTGATGTTGCGGATGACGCTATCGGCGAGTTGATTATTAAAACTACGCACTTTGTTAGGGATTCGTATCCAGTTAATGAGCCACCAAATGCCGAAGCCTCCGAAGGTAAGCCAGTAGAGAATTTGCTTGCCCCACTCGTCGAGGTAGGCGTAGGGTGCAGAAAACAGAAGCTGTAAGAGGTACGCAATGCCTGTATCTTTCTTCCGTCGCTGGTATTCACGCGCAAATTCTTGCTGCCCTTCGGCTGGGAGTTCGTGCAAGTGCATACGCACAGCATAGGGCAATTCGCTGGCAAATCGGTCGGAGATGGCTAATTCGTGCATGGCTTTTTTGCAAAGGTTATTCCAAAGTTTATATGAAGTAAGAATTTTTAAACGTGCATTTTTGCAGCGATATCCTCCGCTTTTTGGGGGAGTAGCATCGCCGCTGAAAATAAGAGCAAATAAAACGACAAAACGCATAAGGGATACGTGCCATACGCTGCGGGTTTGTACTCCCTCACGCAAGATACACACCTGCGTTTACAACGCGCTACCGTTCATAAAGTTTCTTCGGTTATTCGCCCTTTCGGAGGGGTAGGTTTTCGCCCTTCGCAAAAAAAATGCACGCGTTCGGCTATCCTTCTCTAATACTTTGGCTATTTTAGCCACACGGTGCGCCGTGCACGCTTCCAAATACTTCAACAGACTGCTTTACCGACCTTGAACACACAAAAACCCCATATAATGATGCTCGGCTGGGAGTTCCCGCCCCTGCTTACCGGCGGACTCGGGCCGGCCTGCTACGGCTTGGCGAAGGCTCTCGCTCCGTTCGTGGAATTGCAAGTGGTGCTGCCCCGTGCCGAGCCGTCCGAAGCACCGCAAGCCGTGCCCGTAGTGGGGCTAAACCAACTCGACCTAACCAGCCTGCACGTAGAAAAACTGCACCGCATCGCCACGCACCAAAAAGAACTGACCGCACAGCTACTAGCCCGAAAGGCAGCACGCATTGCCCACGCCCAAGAAGCAGCCGAAGCCGCGCACAAAGAGGCGTTAGAGCGCGTCATCGAGGCGACAAAGGCGCAAAAAAAGCAGAAAGCGTCTGCGCAAGCAACACCGAGCGAAGCACCGACCGAACCCCAAGCAATGCCGAAGGAAACGGCTGCAGCTGGTTTGCCGTCCGCACCCGAACCGCCCGCGCAGCAAGCCGAACCACGCACCGAAACGGCTGCGCAAAAAGAAAACCGCGCTGCCCAAGAAGCTGCGTGGCTCGCCGACGAGGCCAAACGCCTTCTTCATGCGCACCTGCAAACAGAGCGGATGCTGCACAGCTACGAAGAATTTGCCGTCGTAAATTACGTACAGATACACCTCGACCCCTACGAGCGGGCATGGACTCCGCGCAGCAACACGCAAACCGTGCGCCGCGCCGAGCAGCCCCTTGTGCCCGCTACGCCGAGCGTACAAACGCAGTTTACCCTGCCCAGTGCTACGCAGCCAAGCGGGCAGGCAGTGCAAAGAACGCCCAACGACGCGCCACCTACCTCCCCCCCTGCCAACGCCCTGCCGTACCACCAAGCACCGACGCATCCGCCGCGCGATGGGGAAGCGCAAAAGAGTGCGCACGAGCGCGAAGAGGCGCAGTGGCAAGGGTATTTTCAAGAGGCTACGGATGCACTTCACACCGCACAGGAAAACGCGGAAGCCGCGCAGCAGGCAGTGTCTGCCAACAAGTCAACGGCAGCAGCCCCCACGCCCTATGCCGCAGCGAACGAGGAAGCCGATGCTCGGGCACTCGTTGCACGTACCGCCCACGAGGTCGTTGCTTCCGACTGGGCGAACAAACGCTATCTGTTTGAAGACAAAAACCCCTACGGCCCGCACCTTTCCGAAAAAGTAGCTACCTACGCCGAAGTTACCGAACAATACGCTCAACAAGCCGCGTACGAACTTATCCACGCGCACGACTGGCTTACCTTTCCGGCGGCAGTCGCGCTGAAGAAGCAAACCGGCCAGCCGCTCGTGGTGCACATTCACTCGCTCGAAACCGACCGCTCGGCAAGCCCCGATACGCGAAATTTTATTTACGACATCGAAAAAAAGGCGATGGAAATGGCCGATGCCGTCGTGGCAGTGAGCAAGTTCACGGCGCAAAATATCCGGCAGTATTACCACATCGCCCCAGAAAAAATACACGTAATCCACAACGCAATTGAAGCGTTGGAAACTCCCCCCACGCAGTTACCCAAAAAACAGGAAAAACGTCGGGAAAAAAATATTTTGTTTTTAGGACGAATTACCGAGCAAAAAGGCATCGTACAACTCATAGAAACGGCGGAAATTTTGGTGCGCCGCATGGACAACGTGCGCTTTCTGATTGGCGGCATGGGCTACCGCCTGCGCGATGCTATGTGGCTCGCCCAGCAGAAAGGTATTAGCGACAAGGTGCGGTTCTTAGGTTTCCTGTCGCGCCCCGAAATCCACAAGGTATTTGCCCGCACCGATGCGTTTTTTATGCCGTCTGTCTCCGAGCCGTTTGGCCTTGCCGCCCTCGAAGCGGCGCAGTTCGACATCCCCCTCGTTATTTCCAAACAGGCGGGCGTGCTCGAAGTACTGCCCCACGTGCTACGCGCCAACTACTGGGAAACCGAAAAATTCGCCGACTACCTCCACGCCATCCTGCACCACAAGGCGTTGCGCAACGAGTTGGTGCACCGCACCCGCACCGACCTCGCCCGTGTGCGCTGGGAGCATTCCGCCGAAAAATTGCAGGCGTTGTATGCGAAACTTATCCGTTCTAGCCACCCTTAGCCCCATGCCCCATGCCCGCCGTCTGTCTTTGTTTCCAAGTACACCAACCTGCCCGCCTGCGTAGCTACCCGCTCGCCGAAGTGGGGCAGCACGCGCCCTACCACGACGAGGTACATATAAAACGCACCCTCCGCAGACTCGAAGAAAAATGCTACTTACCTGCTAACAAGTTGCTTACTCGCCTCTTTGCGCAGTATGGCGAACGCTGCAAAGTGAGTTTTTCCGTGCCGGGCACTACCTTGGAACAGTTTGCCCTGCACGCACCCAACACGCTCGCCTCGTTTCAGGAGCTGGCCGCTTCGGGCAATGTTGAGTTTTTAGGCGAAACGTACCACCACTCACTGGCGTTTTTGTACCAGCCCGAAGAGTTTGTGGCGCAAGTGGCTTTGCACAGCCAGAAAATGGAAGAAACCTTTGGGCAACGGCCGCAGGTCTTTAAAAATACGCTCCTGCTCTACCGCGACGACCTGCCCGACTTGCTCGCTCCCCTCGGTTTTCGGGCGTTTTTGTGCGAAGCAGCTGCCCCAGCTTCGGCAAAGAACGCGGCGCACTACCTGTACCAATCTGCCGGGACGCACAAGGCAAAACTCCTCGTCCGAAACACTACGCTATCGCAAGCCCTTTCCCTCTATTTTACCGACCCACAGAAGCCCTACTACCCGCTCACGGCACAGAAATTTGTGGGCTACTTGGCTACCTTAGGTGGCTCGGCAGAGGTTATCACGCTCGTGCTCGACTACGAGAACTTCGGCGAATATCACCCAGAAAAAAGTAATATTTTTAAGCTGTTAGAAGAACTGCCCAACGAATTGGAAAAGCAGCGCGGCTTTACCCTACTCACCCCCTCCGAAGTGCTCGACCGGCTCGTGCCACGCGGGCCATACTCCGTGCCCGAAACGAGTTTGCTCGCCGAGGCCACCCCCTACTTTCAGGCTACCGACAACGAAATGCAGCGCGACGCACTCCGCAAAGCGTACCATCTGCACCGCAAAGTTACCCACAAACGCTCGGCGTCGCTACTCGAAACGTGGCGGCAGTTGCAAGCCGCCAACATGTTCTATTTTATGGCTGAAAAACTCCCTATCTTGCAGAAATTCAATCCGTTTGAAAGTACGTTCGATGCCTACATCGCCTATCAAAATATCTTGCAAGACTTTGAACAACGCCTGCTCTACCACGATTTCCACAATCATTCCTAGTCATTTTTTAAAACATTGAAAAGGGGGTTCGGAGTTATTATACCAAGATTCACGTGATTTAAGGATTAACATGATTTGATTTCCTTGATTTTGAATGATTTGTGAGACCAAAATTGCGCA
>CAYUJH010000063.1:8865-9467 GCA_964444995.1 uncultured Roseobacteraceae bacterium
TGCGTTTCGGTATATTTCGTGCAACGCTTCTTTGCTCCGTAGGAGTCGCGCCCTACACATTCCGCCGTATTTTGTTCAACCTATATCTATACATATACAAAAAGAAAAGCAGCATGAATATTCATACCAAAGACGTATTAAAAGCTCTTTCCGTAGTGGAAGACCCTGATTTTAAGAAAGATATTGTTACGCTTGGCATGGTGAAAGATGTGGACATTGCCGGCAAAGACCTACGCTTTACCGTAGAACTGACCACGCCCGCCTGCCCGCTCAAAGAAAAAATTAAGCAAGATTGCCTCGACGCAATTCGCGCAGACTTTGGCGAGGCCTTTCGCGTAGAAATTAATATGACAGCGCAGGTTACTTCGGTGCGCGATAAGGCACAGGTACTGCCCAATGTAAAAAACATTATCGCGATTGCTTCGGGGAAAGGGGGCGTGGGTAAATCGACTGTTACGGCTAACTTGGCGATGTCGTTGGCGGAAAGTGGCGCACGCGTGGGGGTCATTGATGCCGATATTTTTGGCCCTTCGATGCCCGTGATGTTCAACACCGAAAACGCCAAGCCGGGAGTTATACAGGTGGACGGGCGCAGTCTGATT
>CAYUJH010000064.1:0-9400 GCA_964444995.1 uncultured Roseobacteraceae bacterium
GCTATGTCGGGGGTTATCAATATCATTACCCAAAACGCCGATGCGGCCTCTCTTGTGCAGGTAAACGCCTTGGTGGGAAGCAACGGCTACAAGCACACCAATTTTTTGGTAGGCGGGAAGCTGGGAAAAAACAAAGATGTGGTGCAATACAGTGTGTCGGGTAATTTTGCTGAGCGTACTACATGGGATGTTGCCCAGCATGGGCGCGAGGTGTTCAATTCCTTGCGCGATGCGACCTTTTTCTTCGGGCTTAACCCTGCGGCTGTGGCGTTGGCAGAGCAAAACCCCGAACTGTTTGTGGCGGAGGTATATCAAGAACCTAACACTATGCCTTTTTACAAAGGAGGTCTCGTAGATCCTGTTATCAATAACCTACCGCATCAGAGCCAGCTATTGCGTGCCTCGGCGCAATGGCGGGGGTGGCGCGCCGAAGCCATGCACACCTACCGCCACGACCACGCTAATTTGGGCAGTACTCCCTTATTTTTTTCCTATGCCGACCCCAATAGCCTCATCGGCGAGTCTATCCAACGCTATGCCGTGGGCTATACAAAGGACTGGCGAAAGGTTAACTTTACCTCGAATGCCTCGTATCTGCGGCTGCGCTCGAACCGCAACAGCTACACAGCCACCAACTACGACGGTGGCGGCAGAAAGGGCAAAGAACACTACTTCAACGCCTCCGACGATTTCTTTGCCGAGGCACTGCTTACCTATCGCCCTAGCGGAAAGTGGGAAATTACCGCCGGTGCGTCGCATACCCGCTCGAGCGTATTTCCGGGTACTACCACACTCTTTTCTCCCTTCCAATCCCAAGACTATCGGCCGTTTACCAATCAAATGCCTGCGCCTCATCCTGTGTTAGGTACTTTTGGGTTTTATCCGCAACAATTTAATGTTACAGGGTCGTTTTTACAGGCTTTTTTCGATACCAAAAAATGGACAATTACTGGGGGGCTTCGCCTTGAAATGCCCTCTCATTATACTGTGGATGAAGGCTATCTTTTCTCGCGGTTGGCTATCCTTTATCAACTTACCAAACGGATTTCGTTGCGTTATATGGCAGGTGCTGCTTTTAAGTCCCCCTCGCCAAATACGGCATTCGGAGGTGTTGCAGTCCCGATTGAGCGCACGTTTTTCGGAAGTCTATCCGACTCAGTCTCGTATGAGCTTACACCAAATCCAAACTTACAGCCGGAGTTGCTGGCCTCGAACGAGTTAGGGATACGGTACCAAATTTCACCCAAAGTTTTTTTTGAGTATAACATGTCTTTCGTGGTCATTCAGCGCCTTATTACCACTACGTTGGTACCTATTGATAGTGAAACCTATCCGCTTGCCGTCTTGCAGATACCGGTAACGGCTACGGCACCGCCAGGCTTTACGCGCTCGCCAGTAAACGACGATAACAGCCAAGGCGTGTTACTCAGTATGCAGTTTAATCTACGCGTACGAGATTTGTTAGGAAGTAAAAAGCTGCACACCGATTGGTTCGTAACCCTTTCCGATGGGCAAGAAATACTCCCCGAAGGTAGAGGCACGCTAAACGGCTATCGGCAAGTGCCCCGCCTACTCGCCAAGTGGAATTTTGACCTAATTCCCTTCAAAAACACATATCTGCGCGTAGAACAAACTCTCGCCGACAGCTGGTACCGCCGTTTTTTGCCTGTGGAAGGCGCACAAAATGCGCCCAATGCCCGCACACCGGGCTTTTACAACCTCGACCTCACGGCGCGTTATACCTTAGGCAACGGACTAGAGGCTTTCGTAAAGGGATACAACCTGTTTAATGCGCGATACGGTGGCATAGATGCACGTGGGGCTGACGTGGACCTAATCTATAACCCACAAATAGGGCGTAACTTGCAGATAGGGCTTACCTTTCGGCGGTAACTCATGGAATCAACATACACAAGATAATGGGTGCATTTCAAAACTTCGCATCACAAGCCCGAAGCCTTTCACAGCGCAGTTGAATAGAAGGGTAGAATACCCAAAAGCGTAATTTTGAAATGCACCCCAAGATAATTTACAGGATTTCACATCAAGATTTAATTAATTTAAGGATTGACACAATTTTATTTGCCTGATTTTGAATAATTTATGAGACCAAAATTTCGCAGACCTTATGCGTTTCGGTATATTGCACCCTTGCCCGCGAGAAACGCGTTCTTTAGCCGTGAAAATAAAAGATTGAAATAGAGACGACTTATAATTCCCCGAAAACCTCGTCTTTGTCTAAGAAGCCAAACGCTTCAACATGGGGCAAAATCTTATTGGCTAGTACTTCTTGTGCGTGCTGCAGTGCTTGTAGCTCTTCGGTGCCTATACCGTGGGCGGCCAAACAACGCCTGATTTGGTACCAACCAGCATCCCAGTTTTCAATTTTCCACGTGTGAGTAATCATTTGATGCAGGTTTGCATAAAAGACCTTATATACGGCTCTCGCTCTCGCCAAAACCTCTTGCGCCGCCTCGGAAAGGGGGTGTGTAAGCAACCAAGTCGCTACAAAACGGTCGTCGTCATCGGCTAGTTGGGCAGCAAATTCAGGTTCACTAATTCTCCATTGGCTTACTTCTTTCAGGCTAAATGGATAGAAATTATTTCGTATTTGATACACATTGCCCATGTACTGCACATTTTTTAGCGAGGTCGTTTCATTAGAAGATGAAAATAAACTCCAAACTACGCAGTCGTGCAGGAACTCCTCTGTAGGCGTTGTATGAGGAGTTAAGAACTGATTGCGGTCGTTCAACCACGTTTGTTTGGGTATTTTTCTGACAGCATGTAGCGTAAGTGCCTGTTCAAAGTTTTCTTTGATAACCGTAAAAGCACCAGCACTAGCATTTGGCGAAGAAAGTATCACAACATACTTTCCGTGCTGAAAGTCATTACCATTGCTACAAATAGACGCTAAAAAATCAGGGCGTGCACGGTGGCGTATATCTGTGTTAAAACCTTTCACAGTAATTCCGTTGCTCAGCGGTGGCAGGATATAGTGATGAGAGTTTTGCGGGCGTGGAAACCAATTATTTAATACCTCTTTTTTTTCGATAAGACGCAAGTGCTTGACCCCTATGGTTTCTGCTTTTTCGTTGGCGATGTCTATTTCGACTGTTTTTTTGCGCCGAGGCTTCGCTAAGTTCCAAATTAAAAAGCCAATGGGATATTTGCCTTTTACTCCATGAAATGTAGTAGATTTGAACAAGAAGCCTCTTTCAAATTTATAATTAAAAAAATGGTCTCGATAGGCAATGCTGTCGGGCGCATTTAGGTATTTTAGCTTAGAAAACATACCTAAGTAGGTTTTTGCAGGCAATTCGTGGACGATACGAAACATAAACTGAGCAAATAGTTCTCTTTTTACGTGCCCGACGTTTTGTTTGTCCATCTCTATTTCGATGTTGGTTTTGCTCACGCCCTTTTTAGAGTCGCCCGTCGCGCCTCCCACCTGCGCTGTGGCAAAGGGCGGGTTGATATAGACTATCCATGTGAGGGTAGGGTCTGCTAGTTCTTCCCTGAGCTTTTGGGGTATTTTCCAAGAGGCCTCGAATAGCGAGCCATTTTTATTAAAAAGCCGCTCCACATCGTCGTTGAGGTAGTCGTACTGAAAGCACGTGGCGTTAGGAAAGACATTGCGTAGATGGTCGGCCTCGCTGCCATGCAATGTAGAAAGATATAGGTATTGGTACGCACTTGCTGGCAGATGATATTCAAGATTGCCCGTACCTGCCGCCATGTCCCATATTCTGTATTTCCCTGTTTTATACCAATTTTTACCTAGCACTTCGCCCCAATAATGCACAGCCTTTTGCGCAAAATGCAGGGGTGTGTAAAATTCGCCTTCAAACCTGCGCTGGCTTTCGTCGGTAAGGCGGTCGAGTTTGGCGTGAATACCTTCGATAGTTTCTTGCTGCTCAACATAGTCATACACACTCCAAAAGTACTCATAGTCTTTCATCAAAATCTTTTGTGTGCGCGAGTTTGTGTCTTCAAAGGTGAACAGTATGCGGCTATTTGTTTTGTCTATCTGTATTTTTTCTCGCTGAATGTTAGAAAGAAAATAATAGGAGATTTTATAACCATTGACGATGTAAGAGCCTATTATATTTTTCCAGTGTTCAAAGACTGCCTCAAAATTTTCTTCATTGATGACCTTTTTATCTCCGAAGTCCACAATCATTTGCGGATTTAGCGCATTGGCAAGGTTTTTCTGAAAGGCGGCGTGCTCTAGTTTTTTGGTAATGGAATACACATGCAGCTTTCGCACTTCTGGTTCTTTTACTAAATGATCTACGAGTTTTGGGTCTGGTTTGCTGGCAGGGCGTTCCCAGTCATACGCATCGTTGGTGTAATAGGTAAGCCATTTTCTGGTTTCGGTTAGTACGGCCTCACTTTTATCGGCAAGACAGATAAAAAACGGAATAGTTTTTTCAATTTCTACATATTTTAATCGGCGCACGTAGTAAAGTATTTGCGCGAGCGTGTTGGCAAGAGACTTTATATTTTGAAAATTCCGATTGGTTTTAAACTCAAAAAGCACCTGCGGGGTGTATAGGTCGTGATAGTGCGAGGTATCGTACCTAATGCCGAAATACCTTGCATAGGTTGCTTTTACAACTTCTTCGGTGCTGGCATTTTCCAACTGCTCTTTAAACTCATCGAAACTCATGCGTAGGGGGCTTGTAACGTTTGAAACGATTGCATCCCAAAACTAATAAAAATCTTTGATGCTCATAGGGGGGGCTTTTGCGAATGCTAGCACCTTCATAAAAAAAGCGAGCAACGTCTGCCGACGTGCCCGCTTTTTTTGGCTGAATTTTTTCTTATCCTAACACAATCTTTTCTTTGACAAACGGCTGCCGGTACAAGCGTTGGCCAGTGGCCTTGTACAAGGCATTTGCAACGGCACCTCCTGCCGGCGGAAGCGTAGGCTCGCCCAAGCCGGTAGGCGCGTTGAAACTTTCTACGAAGTGCACATCCACCTCGGGTACTTCGCCCATCCGAATTAGGCGATATTTCTGGAAATTATCGGCAGAGGGGCGGCCGCGGTCGAACGAAAAATCGCCGAACAGGGCGTGCCCGATGCCATCAATCACCCCACCTTCGGCTTGGTTCTTGGCAGCAATCGGGTTTACGACAATGCCGCAATCTATCGCACAGGTAACTTTCTTGACCACAGGCTTTCCGTCTTTCATCACCACGTCGGCCACTTCGGCTACGTAGGTATTGTGGGAATAGTACGCGCTGAATCCTTGGAACGTGCCTTCGGGCGCATTGCCCCAGTTCGCTCTGTTTGCCGCTAGGCGAATCACGCCCATAAATTTATCTATGTCGTATTCAAGTTTGCCGGTGGGGTTGTTCTTGGCCTGCTCGAAGAGGGCAAGGCGAAATTTGACGGGGTCTGTTTCGAGCGTTTCGGCTACTTCGTCGAGGAAGGCCTGCTCGGCGTACGCCAAGAAATTGGTAATGGGTGCGCGCCATGCGCCGGTCGTGATGTTGCTTTCTAGGTTATGCGACTCTACCAAATAATTGGGAACAGCAGTGGCGGGGAAGTTGTCTTCGCGGGTGCTATTGCCCATGCTTACACCAGCCCCTACAAGGTGATAGCCTACCATGTTACCGTCTTTAAGCGCTGCGCGGAATTTGTATTTAGATGCGGGGCGGTACGTGCCAGCGGTCATATCGTCTTCGCGCGAAAAAATAAGTTGAATCGGCAGCCCCGTTTTCTGTGAAACTTCGGCGGCTTCGAGGGCAAAATCGCCATAGAGACGGCGGCCGAAGCCTCCTCCCATGCGGGTCATATCTATCGTAACGCTGCTTTCCTCGCGGCCGAGCAGTTCGGCGATGCGTTTGCGCGTCCATTCGGGAGTCTGAATCGGCCCTACGAACTCCGCCTTCTCGTCGGTAACGTGGGCGAAGAAGTTCATGGGTTCTAAGCAGTTGTGGGGCAGGAAGGGGGCTTCGTAGATTTTCTCGACCACCTTATCGGCCTGGGCGAAGGCGGTTTTTACGTCGCCGTCGCTGCGCTTGGGTTCTTTAGTAGGCGTATCGAGCAGTTTGCGGAGTTGCTCGTCGTGATACGCCGTATCTTCGAATTTTCCGCCTTCCGCCCACTCGGCTTTTAGGGCTTTTTTGCCTTTGAACGCCGCCCAGGTGTTGGTCGCGATGACGGCGACTTTATCGCCAAAGCGCACCACATTTTCTACGCCGGCGACTTTTCGCGCTTCGGCGTCGTCGAACGAGGCGAGGGTTGCCCCGAAGGCTGGCGGTCGCAACACAGCGGCGTAGCGCATTCCGTCGCGCTTGGTATCTATGCCAAAAAGGGGCTGCCCGGTCAGGATGGGAGTCATGTCCACATTGCGGCGGTCGGTGCCAATAATTTTAAAGTTTTCGGGCGATTTTAACGGTACTTCTTCGGGAATGGGCATCGTGGCGGCCAGAGAGGCAACCTCGCCGTAGGTAAGTTGCTCGCCTTTCGGGCTGCGGATTACGCCTTCAGACACGGTGCAGTCGTCGGGCGAAACTTGCCACGTTTGAGCGGCCGCGTTCTTTAACATCTGCTTGGCCGTTGCGCCTGCCATGCGCAAGCTTTCCCATCCTTGCCGAATAGACTGGCTACCGCCGGCTACTTGGCGCGTAAAAACATCGGTGTTAAGCGGTGCTTGTTTTACCACTACATCTTTCCATGCCACGTCGAGTTCTTCAGCGACAATCATGGGCATCGAAGTTTTTACATTTTGCCCAATTTCGGGGTTGGGCGACATGATAGTAACCAAGCCGTTATCGGCAATGGAGAGGAAGGCGTTGATATCGAACCATTCCTTGGGGATGGAGTCTAGGGCAATTTCTTTGGTGGCAGGTGTGCAGGAAGCCAACCAGCTAAAGCCAAGCAGCAAGCCGCCGCCGCCTGCCGCCGATACTTTCAAAAAAGATCTTCTGTCGTATTTTGTTCTGATAAGTGTCATGGTGTAGGCATTTTAAGGAGTAAACTAAACATTATTGCTTGGCTGCTGCGGTCTGAATGGCGGCCTTGATGCGGTTGTACGTACCGCAGCGGCACAAATTTCCGTACATGCTTTCTTCGATTTGAGCGTCGGAAGGCTTGGGATTTTTAGCGAGCAGCGCGGCGGCAGTCATAATTTGCCCGGCTTGGCAGTAGCCGCACTGGGGTACGTCGTGCTCGCGCCATGCTTCTTGCAAAGGGTGCGAGGCGTTCTGGAAAAGGCCTTCAATGGTGGTAACAGCCTTGTCGCCCACGGCACTTATGGGTAGGGCACAGGAGCGCATTGCTTCGCCGTCGAGGTGCACGGTGCACGCGCCGCACTGGGCTATTCCGCAGCCGTACTTGGTACCCACAAGGTTGAGCGAGTCGCGCAGTACCCATAGCAGGGGCTGGTCTGGCTCGGCTTCTACTTGGAGTTTCTGACCGTTTACGTGTAGGTGGTAAGTTGCCATACGTTTTTAAATTTATGAGGTGAGAATAATACCGTATATTTTTTAGAGGTGTGCTACTAGCACACGTTTTCGGCTGATGGCGATACAAATAGCTGCATATTCGCGTATTTACAGGCTAAAGTTCTGTGTTATACATACCAACTAATTGTGTGTAGCTACTTAGGAAGTGAAAGTTAGCAAAAATTGTTGGAACAACTGTTACCTATTTTCTAATAGCAGATGTATCCCTGCGGAAAAGGTGGTTTTTGCGTTTTTTTTGATGGGAAAACGCGCCAACCAAATTTGTTTCGCTAATTTTGAGGGCTGATTACCATTCAACTATAACCGATAATTACAGAAACGCATCATGGAAGAAATAGCGATGTTTTTAGAAGAGGCGGAAGACCTGATGAAAAAAGCTGTGGCACATACCGGCCATGAGTTCACCAAAATTAGAGCGGGAAAAGCCTCTCCCGCTATGTTAGAAGGGATTATGGTTTCCTACTACGGAACCCCCACTCCGCTAGGTCAGGTAGCCTCGGTGAATACACCCGATGCCCGTACGATTGCCATTAAACCGTGGGAAAAGAGTATGGTTGCCGAGATAGAAAAAGCCATTAAGAATAGCGATTTGGGCATCAACCCGCAAAACGATGGAGAAATTGTGCGCCTTACCGTGCCTGCTCTTACCGAAGAGCGTCGGCGCGACCTTGTGAAGCAAGTACGCGCCGAGTCTGAACAGGGCAAGGTGCGCATCCGCAACATTCGGAAAGACACCAACGATTCGCTCAAAAAGTTGCAGAAGGAAGGCGCGTCGGAAGATGCCGTAAAAGCGGCAGAAGCCAACGTGCAAGACCTCACCAACAAATACACCAAGCAGGTGGACGACATTACGGCTGCCAAGGAAGAAGACATCATGACCGTGTGAGACCTTGCAAAAATTGTAATAAAAAAAGCCCATAGCGTAACGCTATGGGCTTTTTTTTGTGGTGATGACCGTTTATTTTTTGCGCTCGAAGACGTCGTCAATACGTCGGATGAGTTCTTCGTAGTGATAGCGGCTCATCGTATCGGAGATGTTGCCTGCACCTCGGCGGGCGAGTGCCTGCAAACGCTTTAGCTCGCTCTGTGCCACCGCCCGAAGGTCGGACTGGCTCACGCGGATAGGCGTATAACCAACAAAGCGGCGGAAATTTGTATTCATCGTCGGTTGTTCTTTGGTCATCAGCCCCTCGAGACCGTCAATGTAGGCGCGTTGCAAATTTCGGCGATAGACTTCTACTTTTTGCCCCCGCACGGCCTCGCGGAAGATACCCTCGCGCAGGTCGTTCATCATCTCGAGCAGGGTATAGGCTTTGTTGCCATTGAGTGCTTCGTTTTCAATCATACGTGCCAAACGGCTGAAATCGAGTAGGTTATTGAGAATCCCTGCCTGTACGCGGCGTATGCGCTCTACCATCCCTGCGTGCTCCACGCGGTTGAGAATGTTCTGGTCAATCATCCATTCAGGCGTATCGAAGGCTTGTTCGATGAGAAACTGCACGGCGCGTTTTTGCCGTTCTTTGGGGGTGTGGGTATATACTACGCCTTCTTGGTCGTAGGTTTTGTAGTCTTCGCGCACGCCGCCCACATTGGTAGCCACATGGCCCATGTAGCGGTTCCACTGCCCGAGCACCTGCCCGTACATTTCCTCAAGGTCGTCGTAGCTCTTACCGTCTTCCTTTGTCCAATCCATTAGGTTGGGCAAAATGCGTTTTAGGTTCGCGATGCCATACTCGCTAGCGCGCATCGAGTCGTCGCCGAGGTCTTCGGTTTGTGCCGAAGGGTCAATCGGGTTGAGTTGTTGCTTGCCGAAGCGGTACAAGTCATCGCCCTCGTGTTCTTTTATCCACGCGTCGAGCGTAGGCTTCTCATCTTCGGGCGTTTTCGCGTCGGGCAGGTAGCTGTAGCCCCATTTGATGGA
>CAYUJH010000065.1:0-9300 GCA_964444995.1 uncultured Roseobacteraceae bacterium
ATCGACTTCCGCGCCTACACCCTCGTAAATATTTACGAGGATTTGAACGCCTACCACTACGAAGGCGACTTCAAAAATGTGCTGCGCCCGGGCCACCGCGACTATCTTGGGCATGTGAGCGCAACGCTAAAAGAGATGAACTACAAGGAGTTAGCACTAGGAACGAAGAGCCGCTCTGGGCAGCAGTGGGATATTTGGGAAGCCACCTACTCGCCCCTCGGCCCCGACGGCTATCCGCAACGCCTTTGGGATAAGCGCACGGGCAAAATCAACCCGAAAGTGGCCGAATATTGGCGCGAAAACTACGATTTGCGCTATATCTTGCAGCGCGACTGGCCCACATTGGGCAAAAAACTGCAAGGAAAAATTAATATCTATTGCGGCGACATGGATAATTTCTATCTCAATAATGCCGTCTATTTGATGGAAGAATTTTTAGAAAGCACGAAAGACCCTTACTATGGCGGAGAAGTAAAATATGGCGACCGCGCCGAGCATTGCTGGAACGGCGACCCCGAACAGCCTAACTATCTCACGCGCTTGCGCTACAATACTATGTACTTGCCCAAAATTTTGAAACGCATCGAGGAGTCGGCACCGGCAGGAGCAGACCTACGCAGCTGGCGCTACTGAGCAACCGACGATTCTTTTTCCTTAGAACCTTCCCCTTTTTCGGGAAGGTTTTTTTTTGGCTTCTTACGCACTCCACCGTACAAATAGGCGTTTAAATGTCGGCGCAATTCGATGGCAGAGAGGTTTGCAAGGATGTCGCCCTTGTATACAAAAGATAGCTGACCGGTTTCTTCTGAGGCAACTAACACGGCCACATCGTGTTTTTCGGTGATGCCAAGTGCGGCGCGATGCCGCAAGCCAAAATGTGCTGGCAGTTGTTCGTTCTCCGAAACTGGTAAAATACAACGCGCCGCAACAATGCGCCCCTTGTAAAGAATAACTGCGCCGTCGTGCAAGGGGCTGTTTTTGTAGAAAATAGAGAGGAGCAGGCGCTTGGAAAGAAGTGCGTCGAGGCGGTCGCCGGTGTCGGCAAAGAACTGCAAATCGTCGTTGCGCGATACAACCACGAGCGCCCCAGTATTACTGCCTGCCAACGTCTTCATGGCTTCTACAATAGGCGAAAGATTGGTTTCCTGCTTGCCGTTGCCGTTTTTACCCTTCAAAAACTTGGGCAGCGGTAGGTTGCTAAACTCCGTCGTTTGCCCGATGAGCAGCAAAAACTTCCGAATCTCTTGTTGGAATAAAATGATTGCAGCCAAAACACCTACCCCCATAAATTGCCCTAAGATTTCAGAAAGCAGCGCCATTTCGGTAGCCTTTACTACCAAGTAGAGAAAATAAAGCGATAAAAAACCAAAGAAAATGCGCAATGCCCCACTCCCTTTGAGCATTTTATAGAGATTAAATAACAGGATAGCCACGAAAAAAATATCGAGGAAATCCACAAAAGAAAGTTCTAAGAAGCCGATGTTCATAGGGAGTGTGGTATATGCAACGCAAGAAAGTGCTGGTAGAGGTCTATGCCTATAAGACACACAAAAGATGGGCTAGGGCAGCGGCACTCCCTGTTTTTTTTGCTAATATTTTTAAATGAAGTCGGGGTGGCTTACCTGCGCAGCCGATGTGGTTTCCTTAGTTCCTACAGCCTTACAGGCACTATACCGAAACATATGAGGTTTGCGAAATGATGGCCTCATAAATCATTCAAAATCAAGCAAATCAAATCATGCCAATCCTTAAATCAAGTGAATCTTGGTATAAATTTCTCAATGCATTTCGTTTCTGGTATATTTGGCGAACTTAACAATATATTCATTGTTTGTAAGACTACTTTTCTGGGAAAAGTGAGCAACTTGCAGACGAGCCTTTACCTACGGGGGCTAACTTACCAACGAGGTTTATATGCCTTGAGGCGTAGAAGGGGTTAATTTGCCTGATTTTGAGAGGTTTTTAATACTAAAATTCCTCAAAGCACTTCGTTTTGGTTGATAGTTCTCCTGCTAGGTACTCGGTTATATGCGTTTATATTTTTACAAAAACTTACAGTGCAGTGGAAAACAGAGATTTTGATAGAGAAGAAGTGTACTCGCGCCGCGTGAAGGCCGGTAAACGCACCTACTTTATTGATGTGAAAGCAACGCGTTCGCAAGACTATTACCTGACAATCACCGAGAGCAAAAAGCGACTGCGCGACGGAGAGCCAGTATTTGAAAAGCACAAGATTTTCTTGTACAAAGAAGATTTTAATAAATTTCTAAATGCCTTGCACGACTGTATCTCGCATGTAAAAGAAGACTTGCTGCCTGAGTACGACTACGACCACGACTACGATGAGTACGACGACGGGTACGAGGACGACGGACCGCGGTGGCGCTAGGAAAAAAAGATTCGTATGAGGATTTATCCCGATATTTTCAAAAATCCCGACATTGTTAAGCTGCTTTTTATTTTATCGTTGGTAGCGGCTGGGGCATGGTATTTTTTCGACATAGTTTCCTACGTCATCGTTTCGGTGGTGATAGCGGCTATTTTGCGTACTCCTACCAACTACATCAGCCAAGCGCAGTTCTACGGTGTGCGCGTTCCGCGTGTGGTAGCTATTTTATTTTCCTTTGCTATTCTCTTTGCGCTCATTACCTTGTTTGTCTATCTGTTTGTGCCTTTAATTTCTAACCAAATAAAGGTTATTTCAAAGCTCGACTTCGAGGCACTCATCAGCAGGGCGATGATGCCTCTGCACTCGGTAGATAGCTTTTTGCTCGAAAATAAGTTTATCAGCCAAGAAAATTTCTTTGAGGTACGCGCCAAAGAAGGCCTATCCAGCTTGATAGACGAGCGCTCGATTACAGCATTTTTGAGTAGCCTGCTCAATAGTTTGCTCTCTATTACGGGCAATATTTTTATTGGGCTGCTAGCGGTCTTGTTCATTACCTTTTTCTTGTTGTACGAAAAAGGGATGTACCGAAAATACTTCATTTCCCTTATCCCTAACCGTTATTTCGAGGTTTCTATCAGCGCGATTAACAAAATAGAAAAACTACTTTCTAACTACCTGCTTGGTTTGTTGCTCCAGATGCTCTCTATTTTTTCGGTGGCGGCCTTTGGGTTGCTCATTAGCGGCGTAGAGTACGCCGTAACGATTGCTGTATTTGCCGCTTTGGCTAATTTAATTCCGTTTTTAGGGCCTATTCTGGGGGCAACTTTTGGGCTATTGGTCGCTATTTCTACCGATACCGCTCTGTCCGCTTCGCAAGACTACTTCTTCCTCATTGTCAAAATTGCCAGTGTCTTTGGCATTGTGCAACTGACCGATAACCTATTTTTGCAGCCTATTATCTTCTCGAAGAGCGTGAAAGCACATCCGTTAGAGATTTTTCTTATCGTATTTGTAGGGGCTAACATTGCCGGCCCCATTGGTATGATAGCGGCAATTCCTTCGTACACGATTGTGCGCGTGTCGCTTTCTGAATTTTATAGGGGCTACCGGCAGTACCAAGTGTTCGATGCCAATTTTCGGCGCTAAGGCAGCCCTGCTGCGTAGAGGCGCGGCCGGTAAGCACATTCATCACGCAATCAATCATTCATCCTCACAGTACACTACTAAAAATCATGCACCAAATCAGCACCGTTGTATTCGACCTCGGCGGAGTACTCATTGATTGGAATCCGCGCTACCTGTTCAGCAAACTTTTTACCGATAAGGCCGACATGGAATATTTTCTGCAAGAGGTCTGTAGTCCAACATGGAACGCTCAAATGGATGCGGGCAAACCTTTTGCCGAAGCAGTTGCCGAGCTGACCGCGCAATTTCCTGCCTACGCCCTGCCCATCGAGGCCTATTACACGCGTTGGCCGGAAATGCTCAACGGCACGATTGAGGGCACTGTGCAGCAGTTGTACGCCCTCAGCCGCTCGAAAAAGTACCGCATGTTAGCCCTAACGAACTGGTCGGCCGAAACGCTGCCGGTCGCCTATCGGCGCTACCCACTTTTTAGCTGTTTTGAAAGCATCGTCGTATCGGGCGATGTGCGCCTTGCCAAGCCCGATGCTGCTATTTTTGAGCATCTCGTACAGCATTACCATGTAAACCCCACGCAAGCAGTATTTATTGACGACTCGGCTGCTAACATTCAAACGGCCCATTCGCTCGGATTCCACACCGTGCATTTTCAAAATCCTATTCAACTTGACGAAGCCCTTCATGCCTTGGGGGTTAGGGGCTAAAAGCTATGCGTTCGTTGCTCTTTTTTGTGGGAAAGTTACTGGTTGCCCTCGCACTTCCGCCTTTATTACTCATACGCGGTGCCGTCTTTTTGCATCTTTTCATGGGCTTAAATGCGTGGTTTGCGCTATTACTGACCGGCTTGGCTACATCTGCCTTGTTGGCAACGTACATGCGTTGGCTGTTGGGAAAATTGCTCGGAGGACGCGCACACACGCCCTTGTTCCGAAAAATACAAGGGGGCTTCTTGTTGCTGGTTACCTTTTTTTATGTAGGGTACGGCGTGATAAACTTCTCTCGTTCGCACGCCAAAACGGAGCGGCAGCACACCGAATTTAGAAAGCTGCATCCGCACCTGCGCTTGGCGGTCAGTACGGTTATCTTTTTAGACATGAAACTGCTTGTAACCGATATGGGGCGTGAAAAACTCGACTACCGGCTCATGGGATTGCCTACCAAAGAACGCTCGTTGCACTATGTGCAATCCACAACGGGTTACATACACGCATTGGATTTGCGCACCCACGGGCGCAGTAAGCTACGCAATGCGCTGCTGAAAGGATATTTCGCTTTTTTAGGATTCGGTACGTTGCGGCACACTGGTACAGCCGATCATTTACATATTTCGATTCCCACACGAGAAAATCTACGCGCCCTTTGAGCAAAATCTTAGCCCAATTTTAAAGCTCCGCGCAAACCTTTCTGTGCACCATTTGGTAAATATTCTGTAACTTGTGGAAATTCAAATCCATGTTATACCTTTTTCCAAACGCTTAAAATATAAATACCATGAACAACAAATCGTTAGGACTTCTTCTCGTAAGCGCAGTAGGATTTATTGTCTTTCTACTTGTCGTAAATAATATTATGATAACGATTCCCTCGGGTCATGCAGGGGTGCTCTATCGCAAATTTGGTTCGGGTACGGTAATAGACAAGGAGTATCCTGAAGGAGTGCATCTTATCGCACCATGGAATACCATGTTTCTATACAACATGCGTACCCAAAGTAGAGAAGAAACTATGGGTGTACTGTCGTCGAACGGTCTTTCGATTGATATAGACGTGAGTTTTCGGTACGCGCCCAACAAAGATAAACTTGGTATCTTGCACAAAGAGATAGGGCAGGATTATTTGGAAAGTATCATTATACCGGAAATTCGCTCTTCTACCCGAAAAATCATTGGCCAATACGAGCCGGAAGGCTTGTACTCCAACAACCGCGACGATATTCAGCAAGAGATTTTTGTAGAAGTAAGCCGCAAGGTAGCTGCCAAAAACATCGTGCTCGACGAGCTACTGATTCGCAGCATCGGTTTGCCCCCTACGATTCGGGCAGCAATTGAAAACAAACTTAAGCAAGAGCAGGAGTCGAAAGAGTACGAGTTCCGCATCGAGAAAGAACGAAAAGAAGCCGAGCGGAAGCGCATCGAGGCTGAGGGTATTAAAGCCTTCCAAGACATTGTTTCCGACGGCATTACCGATAAACTCTTGCGCTGGAAAGGCATAGAGGCCACGCTCGAGCTTTCAAAATCTGAAAATACGAAAGTGGTAGTTGTGGGTGGCAGCGATGGGTTACCGCTTATTTTAGGCGGCAACGACTAACCAAGACCGTTCTTACGTTTCTCTTATTTTAGCAAAAAGCAGCACTACGAATGTAGCTCAGTCATGGGAGACAGTAGTGCTGCTTTTTTGTACTGATACACGCTCATTTTCTCTAAAATGGTATCGAGCATCCGTAGTGCATCCAGAATATTGTCGCCTTTGTTGAGCATCACGCATTCTGTCCGTTGCCCCATCGAAACGTCGGTGAGTTCGGCACGAGAAGGCGTACCTTTTTTGGTGAGATTTTCGAGTACTTGGGTCGCCCAGACCAACGGAATATGCGCCGCCGCACAGAGCGAGAGCACTTCCTCTTGTATGCGCCCTAGGTTTTGCCAGCCCGACTCGATGGCCAAGTCGCCCCGAGCGAGCATTACCCCGAGCGGGTAGTGTTGCATGGCGGTGAGCAATATGTCGGTGAGTTGATTATAGCCGGCGGTAGTTTCTATTTTCAGCACGAGGCCTATTGAGCGCGTAGGGGAAATTTCCCGAAGGGTCTCTAAAAATAGCGTTACATCGGCAGCGCGGTTTACAAACGAGAGGTTTATGACATCGGCATAGGTACTTACCGCACGCAAGTCGCCTATATCTTTTGATGTTAACCCACTGATTTTCAGTTTGCTTTCAGGGAAATTAATACCTTTATCGGCGCGTAGTCTTCCGGCCTTGCCCGACGTATGAACGATGCGCAGCATCACTTCCTCGGCATTCACATGCTGGATAATTCCTGCAATTTTTCCATCGTCAAACACAACTGGTTCACCTGCTTTCAGGTCAGCGAATACCGACGGCTCGGTACAGGGGATAAAGGCAGGGCGCAGAAGATTTCCCGAGCGGTCGTAGGCAGCTGGCGAGCCGGGTTGTTGGCTTTTTGTTAAAAGCAAGGTGTCGCCGGTGTGCAGTAGGATAGACTGCGCTTTTGCGGGTAATGTGCCTACTGTTGCCTGCAAAACGCCTCGTTTGGTTTTACAGATAAGGCGTGTGCCACTAGCAAGGTACAGGGTGCGTCCGCATTCTGCTTCTACGCGGTCTGGCGCTACAGCAACTATCTTTAGGCTGCGCTGTTTTTTTCGCGCGTCGCTTAGTTTGATTAGGTCGCCTACGGAAAGTTGTGCTAAAAACTCTTTGGGGAGTGGTATGCTTGTGTCGTTGGGCTGCTCGGTTTCAGTTTGCGCGATAAACACAAGGCGTACTTTGCTTACTACTGAGCCTGTTTCGTTTTTTTGGGTGCGAAAGCGTAGCACTTCCGGGCCTGCTTTTAAAGCGCCGGTACGGAGTTTAGGCCCGGCAAGGTCGAAGCACAAGCGCACGGACTTTCCTTCGGTTTGTGCGGCTTGTTGCAAATAATTAGCCATTTGCTGCCACTGTTCGGGGGTATCGTGTGCGCAGTTGATGCGTGCGCAATCCATGCCCAAGCGGAGCAACTCGTGTACGAGAGGGGTATCGTGCGCTGTTTCGGAGGGCTGGGTTACCATAATGCGCACGTTGCGGTGGGCGGGGGGCAAGCCAAAGAGGTCGGTTGCATGTTGGGCAAGGCGTTCTTCGGCTTGGGCAATCGCTTGGTAGGGTAGGCTTTCCCACTGTACGGCCTTTTGCTCTAAAAACAGGCGCAATAGGGCGATAGAAGCGCGAATACTTGGTAAAATATGTGCTTCTGCTTTGGCCAAACGCGACATGCCCATGTTGAGCAACACCTGCTGCAGGGCGCGAATATCGTGCTGGCGCAGCGTGCGATAGTGTAGCAAGTTAGCGGCACTTTCTTTCCATTGAGGGTGCACGGCAGCGAGTTTTTCCGTATAGGCAGCTTCGGTAGCGAGGGCTTCTGCTTCCAACTGCTCTAATTGGCGAATGGCTTGTACAAGGATTTCTGTGTTCATAAAGTGTTGTTTGTCGGGGAAACGCCCCTACGCTACGCGAAAGTATAAACCGAATGGGTAAGGAGTATTGATACGTTGCCTTACCTGACGCTGGCAGGCGTACCAAGGTTTGTTCACAAGGTGTTTTGCAAAACGACTGACTGGGCGATTTCTTCGCCTATCCCCATCCCTGAAAGGGTGGAAGCAAGGTTTGTACTTACTTTTTGAATGAATTCTTTTTGATAGTCGGAAACTTCGGTAAGCGATGCAGTTTCTAACACGCCATAAATAATGCCGTTAAATAGCAGTGGAACAAGGAAAATAGCCTTAGGAGGCATCGTGAGCAGGCCGGTTGAAATTTTGGGGTAGTCCGCCGGTACATCGTTCATGTAAATAGTGTCGCGGTCTTGCCAGCATTGGCTCACGACTCCCTGCCCCCACTCGATACGCATATTGATATGCTTTTTGCGCTCGTAGGCATAGCAAGCCTTCATGGAAAGATAAGGGGCAGCATGTTCATTGTCGCGCTCGATGAGGTACACCCCGCCTTGCGCTAGCTGAACGTACTCCATGATAAAGCGCAAGGCTTGGTCGGTCAGCAGCTCCGTATTTTGGCTATGCTCGCGCAAAATTTCGGCAAATTTGGCAATACCTTCGTTGGTCCAGTTGCGTTTGTGGTCTTCTTCGGCCACGGCTTTTAGTTGTTCGCGCATTTTTTTGAGCGAGTTACCCAGCTGGTCTTCTTCGCCGATGGCTTCAAAGTCGGTATCGAACTGCCCTTTGCCAATGGCAAGGGCAAAGCGTGCGGCATGGTTCATGCGCTGGATGAGTAGGTTCATGGCGCTGGTAGTTTCGCCGATTTCGTCGCTACTGTTTACGAACAGAGGAGTAACTTTTTTTCCTTCGGAAAGGTCTATCAGGGCGCTTTTCAATTTTTTGATAGGTTGCACAAACCATGCGGCGTACGAAGCCCCAATAAACGAGGTAACCATGAAAATGACGAGCATGGCTAAGACAATTTTCTTGCGTAAGTCGTACACGGGGGCAAAGGCTTCGCTTTCCTCGATTTCCGAAATAATTGCCCACGATAGTCCGTCGATGTCGAGGTCGCCGAAGGCGCTTAGTGAGCGTGTCCCACGGTAATTGGAGATGATTTTGGTGCCTGTTACTCCATTTATTGCTTGGCGAGCGGCTTCGGTTTCTACGGGTTGGAACGAAATTCCTGTGTTGTGTAGGCGGATAGGTTCTGTTTCTTTGGCGGGAAATCTTTTTTCCATGACCTCAAAAAAACCGTCGGGATTTTCGATGAATAGCCGCGAGTCGCTGCGGATTTTAAAGTCGTTACCCACAAGGTAGGTTTCACCGGTTTCGCCAAGCCCTTCTAGTTCCCATTGCTGCTCGCCGGTAAGTATTTGGTTGATTATCTGGCTCGAAACTTGCATCGCCAACACGCCTATTTTCTGTTGCCGGTCGTAAATGGGTGAGGCGATAAACATGGCAGGGGCATCGTAGGAGGGGGCATACTGTTCAAAGTCGGCTAAGGCGGTAAAGTTCCGAAAGGGCGACTGTGCGGCTCGCTTATACACATCGGCTAGGTTGCTCTCGGCG
>CAYUJH010000066.1:0-2168 GCA_964444995.1 uncultured Roseobacteraceae bacterium
TGGTATGCTCGGCCTCATGGAGGGCTTCGACCGCCAAACAACGCTCAACTTCAAACAGGCCGGCGACTTGATTTACCTCGTGGGCGCACCGAAAGACTGCCTAGCCTCTTCGGAATTTTTATACTCTTTCTGCGGGGTAAAAGCATCGCCCGCACCATGGTTCGACCTCGACTATGAGTACGATATTCAGCAGTTGGTTAGCCAGTTGATTGGCGAAAAACTCATCGCCTCGGCGCACGATGTAGCCGACGGCGGCCTTTTCATAGCGCTCGCCGAGTCGGCGATGGCAGGGAACACAGGCTTCGAGGTGCGCTCCGATGCGCAGTTCCGCAAAGATGCCTTCTGGTTTGGCGAGAGCCAAAGTCGTGTACTCGTATCGGTATCGCCCGAAAAGCAGGGCACTTTCGAAGTCGTAGCAGGCAAAGAGGCGCGTTTGCTTGGCACGGTTACCGCGCAGCCCGCTTGGCAGATAGACGGTGAGACCCTGCTCACGCTCAACGAAGCAAAGGCACTGTACCAAAATACCCTGCCTGAGCTGTTTGGGTAAAAAACTGAGAAGCTGCCGAAAAACTTTTTTGGGAAAGCTGCAACCTTGCGCGGTTGGAGGTGTCTTTCAAGGAAAACAAACCTAAAAACTCGAAATAACATGTACAAAAAACTATCTCTTTTGGCTGTAGGCTGTGGACTGTGGCTAAGTGCCTCGGCATGGGCAAGCACCGGCGAAGAAGTAAGCAGCCCGTCGGCGCGTATCGAAACTGCCTATGCGCAGACCGAGCAGGCTGAACAGCCCACAGCGCGCACCTTTGCCGAACTACCCGCGCAGGTGGCCGCGCCTGAAACGGTGCTTTCCCCTTCGCTGACCGAAAAGCAGCAGCGCCGCATAGTCCGCGTAGAGAGCGTGTTGCAGAAAAAACAGGCGCACGTCGAGAAACGCCTTGCCAAGAAACTAGGTGCCGACTTCGACGGCGTGGCGTTCGAAGATGTTGTCGTGTTGGCTGGGGCTATCGTGGTAATTTTGGGTATCATCTCCATTGTCTTTTCGCCCATACGCGCCCTTGTGAGCATCATCTTAGGC
Organism: uncultured Roseobacteraceae bacterium; assembly: GCA_964444995.1. Taxonomy (GTDB): domain Bacteria; phylum Bacteroidota; class Bacteroidia; order Cytophagales; family Flammeovirgaceae; genus CAYUJH01. Next base: position 1,076 of record CAYUJH010000066.1, read on the forward strand.
TTGGCCGTGTTCCTGATAGGAAAGGCCTATGGCGGCAGTCTCGATGCCTTCTTTTAGGCGATATGCCCCGTATGTTGTAATTACCGCTAGAATAGGTTGCCCACACTGGCAACCTTTTTTTGTGGTAAAAGGAAAAGACGTGCACCGTCTTTCTTTTTTTGTATCTTGCATCTACTAACAAGTCTCTTTTGCGATGGAAAAAAGAAAACTCAACGCATTCAAAGTTAATCCCGATGAGTTATGGTCTTCCGTCCTCGAAGATTTTACCTACGAGGCAATAAGCTATTTCCTAGGGCAGTGGGCGCAGGACAACATAGACTTTAGCCGCCTGCCGGAGTTTTACGATAAAGAGCTACAAAACCTATCCCCCTATGCCAAAAAACGCAAGCGCACGGTGGATAAGCTCATCAAGGTGTATTTAAACAGCGGCGAAGAGCAGTGGTTTCTCGTACACATAGACATACAGGGGTACAAAGACACCAATTTTGCCGAGCGGATGTTTATTTACCACACCCGCATACGAGAGCGTTGGTATCCGAGTAATGTAGCGAGCATTGCTCTTTATACCGACAGCGCTAAGGGGCATCACCCAGATACGTATCGGTACAGTTTTGCTGGTACTGAAATAACGTTTACGTTCAATGCGCTAAAACTTTGGGAAAAAGCCGAAGAGGAACTATACGACTCCGAAAATCCGTTTGGTTTGTTGCTTCTCGCGGCTAAATACACGATAGAACGAAAAAATCGTACCGACGAGGCGCAAATACAGTGGAAGACCGAGATGCTCAAAAATTTAAGTGTGCTCATGAAGCAGAAAAACGATAAACTGCTTCAAGAAAAGGTGCTATGTGCACTAAATTTTATTAGCTATATCGTTAACTTTAAATACCAAGATAGCGTTACAACTTACGATATAAAGAAAGATGCTTTGTTAAAACAAAATAAGACGACGATGGGAACTACAGAGTTAATAGAAAAAAAATTGAAAGAGTGGGTAGCTAAATCTGAGCGCAAAGCACAAGAAGCACTGCGCGATTTGGAAAAAGAGCGCATGGAAAAGGAAGCTATCATAGCGAGAGAGCGCATGGAAAAG
>CAYUJH010000066.1:2268-9117 GCA_964444995.1 uncultured Roseobacteraceae bacterium
GCGCAAAGCACAAGAAGCACTGCGCGATTTGGAAAAAGAGCGCATGGAAAAGGAAAAAGAGCGCATGGAAAAGGAAGCTATCATAGCGAGAGAGCGCATGGAAAAGGAAGCCCTGCGGCGCGAATTGGAAGAACTAAAGAAGCGGATAAAAGGCTAAGAGAGCAGACGACGATGGGAACTACAGAGTTAATAGAAAAAAAATTGAAAGAGTGGGTAGCTAAATCTGAGCGCAAAGCACAAGAAGCACTGCGCGATTTGGAAAAAGAGCGCATGGAAAAGGAAGCTATCATAGCGAGAGAGCGCATGGAAAAGGAAAAAGAGCGCATGGAAAAGGAAGCCCTGCGCCGCGAATTGGAAGAACTAAAGAAGCGTTTGCACGGCGTGTAGCTCCGCACACCTTCGTGAAACTACGCACTTACCCGTAAAATAGCGAGCTTTGCAGCATGAGCAGACCGCAAAATAAACACACGCAAGAACTTCTCTGGGGCATCGTGCCGTATGCAGACGCATGGGACGCGCAAACGCGCATTTTTGAGCAAACCGTTGCCCTAAAAATGGAAAACCGCCGCCGCCAAGACCGAGGCGAGCAACCCCTGCCCACGCCGAACTACCTCGTGTTTTGCGAGCATCCGCACGTGTACACGCTCGGCAAGTCGGGCGCGGCGGCAAACTTGCTGCTTACGCCGCAGCAACTTCAAGAAAAGCAAATTACCTTTTACCACATCAACCGAGGTGGCGACATTACCTACCACGGCCCAGGGCAACTAGTCGGCTACCCTATCCTCGACCTCGACAACTTTTTTACCGACATTCACAAGTACCTGCGCTATCTCGAAGAAGCCGTTATTCGCACTCTTGCCGACTACGGGCTAGCCGCAGGGCGTATCGAAGGACTCACCGGCGTATGGCTCGATCATATCGCGCAGCAAAACCCCCGTAAAATTTGCGCCTTGGGCGTAAAAACGAGCCGATGGGTAACGATGCACGGCTTCGCCTTCAACATAAATACCGACCTAGCGTACTTCGACTATATCGTTCCCTGTGGCATTGCCGATAAGGCCGTAACCTCGTTGGCCGCCGAGCTAGGCGCACCGCAGCCGATGGAGGAGGTGCGCACACATCTGCGAAGACACCTCGCCGACTTGTTTGAAATGCACCTTATATACTAAAAAAATACCAACTATGGTTTATGGAAGTAATAGGGTAGGGGCTATGAAAGTAATTTGCCTAGCTCGTCGGCGAGCGCCTTGATTTTTTCAATCGCCTTGGGGTCGCTTTCTAGGTGTAGCTCGCGCACTATTTTTTGCAACTGATTTTTGAAAATATCGAACTTGGGGTCGCTTTTGGGCGGGCGTAGCTTCTTGGGTTTTAATTGCGCCAAGGCGATAATGAGCGCAGCCGGTGTGTCGAGGGGGATATCGTCGTTTCTCTCGCGCCCCAATAGCTGCAAGTCGCCTTTGCTTACTTTGTGCCGCCCCATCAAGATCTCCTGCTTCAGGGTAGGGTTCTGCCGCCCTACTTTCTCTAAGCCCCTAGCAAAGTCCGCATCGCGCAAAATGGTGTTCTTGCCTACACTGAACTCCGCCCCAAGTCGCTCGTGGGTTTTTAGCAAGTCCCCATTTTGGGAACTTGCCCCTGCCTCGCGCTCCCCGCCGTGCTTTGCCTTTTCGCGCTCGTACCGCAGGCCGCGCAGGTAGCTCCGCTGCTCGTTGGTTAGGTTGCGCCGCCCCAACTGATTGACTATCATCCAATCTTTTACCGCCTCCTTGTCGGGGAAGTCCATGATGCGCATACCGTACTTCACCGCGCCCCCCTCGCCGAGTATCTTCTCGATAATCTGGTAGCGGTTGTGTCCGTCGATGAGTAGGTAGTCGTTGCCGCCTTCCGCCTGTGCGGGGTCGCGCCATATCACCAAGTCTTCCCGCACGCCCTCTTCGCGGATGCTCGCTTCTAGGTTGAGCAGTTCTTCCTCTTGCAGCGGCGGAATCAGGCTTTGCAACAAGGGGTCTATGACGATGTTCTTCTGTGCCTCGCGCTCAATGAAGGCATCGAACGCATCGTTTTTGCGCGTGGTGGGCGTTTCCTGTTTTTGCTCTTGGGTCTTTTTGCGGAGTTTGTCGCGGCTGCTGCTCATTGTACGGTACGGTGGTAAAAGGTGAATAACGAACTACATCCTTACCCCTTTTTTAGGCGGGCAAGTATTTCCTTGGCGAGCGCTTCGTAGTCTTTGGCGGCGTTCGAGCCGGCAGCATACGTGAAAATATCCTCCCCGGCGAGCTGCGACTCCACAAACTTGGTCGCCTGTCGTATGCGCGTAGTGAACAGCTCGTCGGCATAGTCGCTCTGTATCTCTTCGATGGAAATATCGGCGGCAATTGTTTTGGTAAGTCCCGTAATCAGGATGCCCAACGGGCGGATGTCGGGGTTGAGTCGCTGCCGAATTTTGTGGTCTATCAGGTCTTTGATGGAGCGCAAGCCAGTGATGGAGTAACGCGCCGCCTGCGCCGTAATAAGGTAGTGCGTAGAGGCTGTAATGCCGTTGATGGTATAAACGCCTAGCGACGGGGGACAGTCTATCAGCACGAAATCGTAGGCGGCTTTGGCGGCCTGCAGGCTGTCTTTCAGCAGGTAGTACCGGTTGATGTTGCCCTCTATTTCGTGCTCAATCGTGGCGAGGTTTAGCTCCGAGGGAACGACGTGCAGAAAATCGTTGAGCGGGACAATGGGCAATGCGCCTTCCTCTTTGTAGGTGTGGAACAGAGTGCGCTCCGCCTGCTGAATGCCTAGCCCCTCGGTGAGGTTGGCCTGTGGGTCGGAGTCGATGAGCAGTACGCGCTTTTTGCGCAGCGAGAGTGCCTTGCCCAAGTTGATGCAGGTGGTCGTTTTCCCCACGCCGCCTTTTAGGTTCAAAACGGAGAGTACAGTCGTCATACGTTACGGGTTTTTTGCAAAACTACATAATGCACGTTTTTTATTCGTGCTTTTAAGCAACACTCCTCTTCGTTTATTCCAGCACATGTTTAAAAAAGAGCGTAATCAGCTCACCGTTATCGCCTACTACACAGGCTTCTCCTTCAGGAAAATCCTCATCTTTCTCCCACCTAACTGCATAGATGCTGCCCTCTGTAATCATTCCCTGCCAAGACTCCTCCGCTTTTACAAGCAGTTTGCTGCGAGATTGAATTTCTGTGGGGGCTAACTGTCTAAGCATCGTTTGTACGTATTCCCATTCGTTTATAGGCAACTGCACTGCCACGCGTTTGCCTTGCTCGTCGGTTACATAGTGCGGGTGTATCGTTTTCATACTGCTTTTTTATTTAAAATTACATGTTTTCTCTTTGCCAACAACTTCTCTACCCTCTCTCGTTCACACCGCTGCGCACCCCCCAAAAAAATCCCCTACCTTTGCCAAATACTTGAACGCTACCGAACCTACTCCCATGCACATATACTTCCGACTACTGCGTTTTGCCAGCCCCCTTGGGCGTTTTGTCGTGCCCTACTTTGTCTTTTCGCTATTGAGCACCCTCTTTAGCCTCGTCAACTTTACGCTCATTATACCCCTGCTCGACATCCTCTTTGGCAACGTCGCTAAAGAGACCGCTACGCCGACCGTAGCACCCGATTTCTCTCTGAGCGTCGCCTATTTCAAAGACCTGTTTTACCACTTCTTCGGAACGCTCATTGCCACTCACGGCGAGCGGCAGGCACTGCTGTTCGTGTGCGGCATAGTCGTCGCTTCCGTATTCCTGACCAACTTGTTCCGCTACCTCGCCCGCCGGATTATCGAGTACCTCCGCGCACACTCTATTCGCAACATCCGCGCCGCGCTCTTCAATGCCACAAGCCGCCTGCACATTGGCTATTTCTCCGACCGCCGCAAGGGCGACATGCTCTCCCGCATGACCACCGATGCCTACGAAGTTGAGGTAAGTCTTACCAGCTCGCTGCCTGCGTTCTTCCAAGACCCCTTCACCCTTATCGCCTATTTCCTGATTCTGTTCAACCTCAGCGCCGAGCTTACCCTGTTTACCATCCTGATTATCCCGCTTTCAGGCGGACTGATTTCCTTCATCGTCAAACGCCTGCGCCGCGAAGCCATTAGCTTGCAGCAAAGCCTCAGCGTACTCATTAGCATGCTCGACGAAACGCTTGGCGGCCTGCGCGTCGTGAAAGCCTTCAACGGACTGACCTACGTGCAGCAGAAATTCGCCGAAGAAAACGACGCCTACGCCCGAAAGTCGCGCCGTCTCGCCTACCGCCGCGAAATAGCCTCGCCGCTCTCCGAGCTTATGGGCGTCGGCGTAGTAGCGGGCATCCTCTTCTACGGGGGAAACCTCGTCTTTCAGGAGCAATCCGAACTGACCGCCAGCGAATTTGTGGGCTATATCATCATTTTTTCGCAAGTGCTTCGGCCTGCCAAAGCCATTTCCGGTGCTATCAGCAACATACAGCGCGGCATTGTGGCAGGGCAGCGTATCTTAGAAACCATCGACGCGCCCCCTGCCATCACTAGCCCAGCCCAAGCCGTCCCCCTCGAACGCTTTTCCAAAGGCATCACCTTCCGAAACGTTGGCTTTGCCTACGACACCGAGCCAGTGCTGCACGGCGTCAGCTTCACCCTCGAAAAAGGGCAGACCGTCGCCCTCGTAGGGCCATCGGGCGGCGGAAAATCCACCATCGCCGACCTCATCCCGCGCTTTTACGACGTAGCCGAGGGCGAGATTTTGCTCGACGACCACGACCTGCGCGCCTACGACCTAGAAGCCCTGCGCCGGCTCATGGGCGTAGTTACCCAAGAATCGTTCCTTTTCAACGACACGCTCTTCAACAACATCGCCTTTGGACAGCCTCGCGCCAGCTTGGAGCAGGTCATACAAGCCGCCAAAGTTGCCAATGCCCACGATTTTATCATGGAAACGCCACAGGGCTACCAGACCGTAGTAGGGGATAGGGGCGTAAAACTCTCCGGCGGACAGCGGCAGCGCATCAGCATCGCCCGCGCCATCTTCAAAAATCCGCCCATCCTCATCCTCGACGAGGCAACCTCCGCCCTCGACAACGAGTCGGAAAAACTCGTGCAGGATGCCCTCACCAAGCTCATGCAAAGCCGCACCTCGCTCGTTATCGCCCACCGCCTCAGCACCGTGCAGCACGCCGATAAAATCCTTGTCATAGACCAAGGCCGCATCGCCGAGCAGGGCACCCACGAAGAACTCCTCCAAAACCCCGAGGGCCTGTACACCAAGCTACAAGCCATGCAAACAAGCCCCCGGTTCTAGCCGCAAGGAAAAGAGCCTAGAAACAAAGCCCACGGTTTCAACCGTGGGGCAGCGTGCGCACCACGCTAGCCGAGCGTGCCAAACATTCCCCTCCTTACCTTCAAGGAGGGGCTAGGGGTGGTTTAATCGTGCCAAACATTCCCCTCCTTATCTTCAAGGAGGGGTTAGGGGTGGTTTAATCAAGTGGGTCGCGCAGGGGGATTGCTTCGTCGCTTGGTCGCTGCGCTCCCTCGCTCCTCGCAATGACGTGCCAATAAAATTCCCCTCCTTCATTTTAAGGAGGGGTTAGGGGTGGTTTAATCAACATCGGCAATCCAACCCACGGTTTCAACCGTGGGAACAAAAAAAAGCCAACCCAAATGGGCTGGCTTTAAGGCGTAGTTTATATAGGATACTATTCTTCGCTTGTACCTTCTGTTTCTTCTCCTTTTTTCTTCTTTTCTTTCTTTTCGCTGCCAGACTTGCCACCGAACATGATACCTGTAGTAAGCATCAAGCTATGGTTAGTAAGGTCTTGCGGAGCGAATGATTTGTTAGAAAGTGAAGAAGGACGATTGAGGCGCAACTGAGAGAAGTTGCTGATGTTGCTGATACCCCAACGGTAGCGCAATTCTACAAAACCTGTGTTACCCAGGATATTGAAGCGGCTACCCACACCGTAGTTCAAACCGAAGTCGAACACGCGGTAGTTAGAAGTATTGTCGATGGTATTGATGGTAGATACCGTAGTGCCTGAACCGGGGAACGTCATCATTTTCTCTTCGCGCAAACGAGCGTTGATAATGAAGCCGTACGACGTACCAAACACAAAGTAAGGACGCACCTTAGGCATAAAGTCTTTCGGCGTGAAGATAGCATTCAACGCACCTTCTACCGTATTGAGCATTACGCGGCCTTCGGCAGCAGCTTCGCCACGTGTAGTAGCATCAGGGTAAGGACCGCTGAAGAAGTTCGCATTAGAGTGTTGCACCGTGTAGCGGATACCGTTCGCGCCAGTTTGCAAAAACGATACTTCCGGCTGAATGGCCAACCATTCCAACGCTTGGTAGCGCAAAAAGACACCACCAGTGAAACTGTTTAGCGTACCGTCCATCAAATCGAAGCTAGAGGTATTGTTGCCAAACGAGCTGGCACTTACCCCAGCGCGAACGCCGAACCATAGCTTACCTACCTCCGACTCCTCTTCTGGCTGAATGATGTCGCAGCAGTCTTGGTCTTTTTGGCCGTACGCCGCCGTGCAAAGACCGAGCGAGGCGATGGCCATGGTTACAAATACTTTTCCTAGTTTGTTACCAATCATAGAGTTAAGAAAGTTTCCTTTTTTCATAAGATTACCTTTGTAAAATTTAAGAGTATCACTAATTCCATACAAGCATGAATAAACTACGCAGCAATATAAATAAATTTTTTTCTATCCAACTTACATTACAGCGAAAAATTCGATGAATGCAGCGAATTTTCTGCAAACTTATACATTCTTTTCCATTTTTACTATAACCGCTATACCTTATATTATAAGGTGTTGTTTTGATACGAAGTCTCCCCAAGAAAAATCAACGCACGTCAT
>CAYUJH010000067.1:0-9103 GCA_964444995.1 uncultured Roseobacteraceae bacterium
TTTTTCAAAGTGTGCATAGCCCAGTTCGTCGAGTGTGTTGAGGATAATTTCTAAGATTTTTCCTCCGTCGTGCGTAATAAGTCCTTTTACATTTTCGAGAAAAATAGCCTTAGGTCTGTGTTGCTGAATAATTTCAGCAACATCGAAAAAAAGTGTGCCGCGTGTATCTTCAAAGCCCCCCCGCTTTCCTGCAATCGAAAAGGCTTGGCAAGGAAATCCAGCACACAATACGTCAAACGTTTTAGGAATTCGGCTTCTTACCGCAGGGGTGGTAATATCGCCGAAGGGCATTTCCCCAAAATTGGCAAAGTATGTCTTTTGAGCATCTTTATCCCACTCGCTCGTAAATACGCAGAGTCCTCCTACGTTTTGCATAGCAATCCGAAAACCTCCTATGCCCGCAAAAAGATCTATAAATGTGAAGATAGTCTCTTTTTTAGGGGGAAATGGGATGCGCTTGTGTTCTTCAAATAATACTTTTTGTAGGGTACCATCCATGGCTTATGTGGTTGCAGCGTAATTTTTTTGTTTTCTCGCAGGCCGAATGCCCAAATTTAGTATTTTTTGCCTGCTTTAGTGTCTCGTATAAATAAGCACGCCCACACGGTCAATATGTTCTTTGAGGGCTTGCTCTTGCAAGGTTTCGTAGTGTATGAGGTCAATTTTGTAAGGCAGAAGACTTTCTTCGTTAAGGGCAAAATGAAGTTTTTTGATTTGCAGAGGTAAAATTTCACCTTTGAGTGCAATGTCAATGTCGCTTCCCTGTTTGTACGTGTTCTTTGTTCTGCTTCCAAACACAAACGCCTTTTCTATCTGAGGAACTTGGCTGAACGCCTGTACGAGTACCTCCATATCGCTTGTCCGAAGGCCCAATTTATTTTCCATGGTTCATTAAATAATCGTGTAGCGCTTGCATGGCATCAAAATATCGGTTCCGAATGAGCATTTCCAGTTCATTCGTCTTTTGCTCATCATAGGTGTGGGTAGAGAGGTTTCGGTCGGTAAGCATTTCGAGCCACATGTGCCCATCTGTAAGAATACCCACCTCAAAGGCTTTTTTCAGACTACTTCTCGGTGATTGCACATCGGCAAAACCTTGTGCCTCCAAGTAATCTTTCAAGAGTTTCCATCCTAACTCGAAAGACACCTCGAAGAATTGAATAATTCCCGCCTTTTGAAAAATATCGGGCTGCGGAATTTGAAGAGCCCTTTCCAATAAAACCATGGCTTTATGGTAATTTTGCAAGCGTTGTTTCCAGCGAATATCCGAATTATACCAAGATTCACCTGATTTAAGGATTAACATGATTTGATTTGCTTGATTTTGAATGATTTATGAGACCATAATTTCGCAAACCTCATGCGCTTTGGTATACCCATACAATTTAGTATAGTTTGGTATAAGAATCACTGCGTAGTGCCCTCTATCTTTTTATACTTCCTGTGCCCTACCTCCCTGCCGCCTTAATCGCTGAGGCTATTTGTACGTGCAAAATAGGTTTTTTTTCGCTCATACCCTCAAAAAATCGCCCAATTCGTTGCGCAAAGGCAGAAATTTTACAAGGATGAAAATCTTGGTGTACCTTTGCCCGCGTGTTGTTCGCAGCAGCTTTGGCAGAAAAAAAAATGTACGTTTAGACACATCTGTACACAAATTTGTTAACAAGGTAAATCTACCCAACTGTGTAACTATTTCTACAAATAAACGCAATAACTAACATGACCTTTTCACACACAGAAGCAGAACATATTCCTCAGGAGCTTTCGGAACTACAAAAGTACATAGGCGAAAAACTCGGAGTCATGTTAGGAGTAGGATGGGTATTGCTCAATAAGGACGGTACTTGCCTGTGGATATGCCCTTTCGTGCGGCAAATCTTGCAGCGCGCACCTGCCCTGTCGCCTACTCAGACCGGCTGGCTCTCGCTGATACACCCCGACGATGTACCCCTAGCACAAACCAACTGGCAACACTGCCAAACACGAAAAAAACCCGTGTTTTTTGAAAGCCGCCTAGCCTTACTACCCACCGAACATTGGTTTAAGTTTCGGCTCTACCCTTACGAGTATCAAGAAACGCACGCCGGTTTTCTTCTTTTTTTGGAAGACATCACCCTGCTGCGCATCAAAGAAGAAGAACTGTATCTGCAAGCCGATTTGTTAGCAGAAATCCACGAGGCAGTTATCGTGCTCGATATTGAAAATAAAGTGAAGTACTGGAACAACGGTGCGGAAAAACTCTATGGAATCCTTGCCGACAACATTGTAGGAAAAAAGCTGCGCGAAGCCTTTGAGTACCGCTGGCCCAATTCCGAACTGAAAGAAAAAGCACGAACAGAACTCGCCGAAGAAGGGCACACCCACGCCGAGCTTGTGCACCTTTGCCGCGACGGGCGCAAACGCTATGTGGAGGTATCCATGCACCTAAACTACGATAAAAGCACTGGCGAGCGCAACGGCACGACCTCTATCGTGCGCGACATCACCGAAAAAAAAGAGGCGGAAACCGACCTCAAGAAGACCTACCGATACATCCGCCTGCTACTCAGCCGCGCCGAAGAAGAGAATCAGTATCTTAAACAAGGAGTCGAGTTGCACGAAAAGCACAACTTTGAGAACATTGTTACGCAGAGCGAAGATTTTAAAAATATTCTAGCACAGGTCGAGCAGGTGGCCTCCTCCGATGCGACGGTGCTCATTTTGGGCGAAACCGGTACGGGCAAAGAGCTCCTTGCCAAGGCCGTCCACAACCGCAGCCCCCGCGCCGATAGCCCGATGGTGAAAGTAAACTGCGCAGCCTTGCCTTCCGAACTCATTGAAAGCGAGCTATTTGGTCACGAGAAAGGCGCGTTCACTGGCGCAGTAGCCCGCAAAATTGGCCGCTTCGAGTTTGCCGACGGAGGCAGTATTTTCCTCGACGAAATTGGGGAACTACCGCTCGAACTACAAGCCAAATTGCTGCGCGTTTTGCAGGAAGGCGAGTACGAGCGGCTCGGCAGTACGCAAACGCTCAAAACCAACGTGCGCATCATTGCCGCTACCAACCGCGACCTGCTCAAAGAGGTAAAAGCAGGCCGTTTCCGTGCCGACTTGTACTACCGCCTCAACGTGTTTCCTATCCAAGTGCCTGCTCTGCGCGAACGCCGCGAAGATATTCCGTTGCTTGCCCACTATTTTGTAAAAAAATACAGCAAAACAATTGGAAAAGAGATTGATAAAATCCCTAAAAAAGTCATGCAGCAACTCGAAGAATACGATTGGCCGGGCAATATCCGCGAGCTGGAGAATATCATCGAGCGTGCCATCATTGTATCGAGCGGAAAATCGCTACAAATTGGTAACTGGCTAGGCAAAGACCGCCTAGCTATCGAACAAGAGAATTTTGTTACGCTTGCCGAAAAAGAAATAGAATACATTACGGCAGTGCTCAAAAAAGTGAACTGGAAAATTAGCGGCCCTAACAGTGCTGCCGAAATTTTGGGCATGAGACCCACCACCCTGCGCTCGCGCATGGAAAAGCTAGGCATTCAACGCCCGTTTTGAGGCACACAGGAACGGCTTGCCTCGAACAATAGGCATAACTTATCGTTTTTGACTGTGTATTTGTATTCTTGCAAAAAAATTTAGCCAACCTTTTTTACCAACGCTATAAAATTGTAAAAAATGAGCAGTTACTATACACTCAAAGTGAAGGAAGTTGTACAAGAAACTACCGATGCGGTAACGATTCACTTCAAACAACCCCTTTTCAAAAAAGTAAAATACCAAGCCGGGCAGTTTTTGACTCTCCTGCTGAACATCAACGGTCAAAAAGTGCGCCGCTCGTATTCGATGAGCAGTGCACCCTCGCTCGATAACACGGTAGCAGTTACCGTAAAGCGCGTAGCCGGTGGGCTGGTTTCCAACTACGTGAACGACCACGTAAAAGCTGGCGACACCCTAGAAGTGATGGAGCCGATGGGAAATTTCAGACTGACCGAAGCAAGTGGCAAGCGGCACATTGTGCTATTCGGAGGGGGCAGTGGCATCACTCCGCTTATGTCGATGTTAAAAACAGCCCTGTTTTTGGAGCGCGAATCCATCGTTTCCCTCGTATATGCCAACCAACACGAGGGCAGCATCATTTTCCGCAAGCAACTCGATGAGTTAAAGCAAAAATTTGGGGAGAGACTCAACATTGTGCATGTGTTAGAGCGTCCCGATAAACACTGGGGCGGATACAGCGGCCGGCTCGATGCGCCTACGACGGTGAACATCGTGAATCTTCTCCCTAAAATGCCCGAAGAACAAACAAGCTACTACCTCTGCGGACCGGAAGGCATGATGGCCGTTGTGAAAGATGCTTTGAAAACCATTAAAGTAAAGCCGGCATACATTCATACTGAAAGTTTTGTCAGCACCGTATCGGCCGAAGAAACTGCGGCGGCTACTGCCGAAATTACAACCCAAACCGTGAAAATTCGGCTCGAAGGTCAACTCCACGAAGTAGTAGTGCGCCCCGACCAAAGCATTTTGGAGGCGGGCCTCGATAGCGGCCTCGATATGCCCTTTTCGTGCCAAAGCGGTCTGTGTACGGCGTGCATGGGCAAGTGCGTAAGCGGAAAAATCAAAATGATTGAACCCGACGGCATTTCCGAAGACGAAGTCAAAAAGGGCTACGTATTGCTCTGCGTGGGGCACCCGCTCACGGCCGACGTAGAGGTGGAGATAGAATAAGCGTTTCCGCCGAAACCAAGCGAAGCAAAGCGAAATAATCCTCAAATCAACCAAATCTTGGTGTAATTTTGCGGTTTCTAACCAAAACCAATACACACATGATTGAAAACTTGAAAAAATTTGAGGAAAAACCCGCTGAGGTAGTCTTTGAATGGCACGATGCCGAAACCGACGCACGCGGCTGGGCCGTGATTAACTCGCTGCGCGGCGGCGCGGCCGGCGGCGGCACGCGTATGCGCAAGGGACTCGACAAACACGAAGTGGTGTCCCTTGCCAAAACGATGGAAGTAAAATTCACCGTGTCGGGGCCTGCGATTGGCGGCGCGAAGTCGGGCATTGACTTCGACCCCAAAGACCCTCGCCGCCGCGAGGTGCTCGCTCGTTGGTACCGTGCTGTCATGCCCTTGCTCAAAAACTACTACGGCACCGGCGGCGACTTGAACGTGGACGAAATCCACGACGTAATCCCAATCACAGAAGGTTATGGGCTGTGGCATCCGCAGGAAGGGGTCGTAAACGGGCATTTCAACGCCTCCGATGCCAAAAAAATTCATCTTATTGGGCGTTTGCGGCAAGGCGTTTCCAAAATCATCGAAGACCAAGAATACATCCCCAACTCCGATAAAAAATATACGGTTTCCGACATGATCACCGGCTTTGGAGTTGCCGAAGCGGTGCGTCATTACTACCAACTTTGGGGAGGAGATATTAGCAAAAAACGCGCTATCGTACAAGGATGGGGCAACGTAGGAGCTACTGCCGCGCTCTATTTGGCCAAATACGGCGTGAAAATCGTCGGGATTATTGACAAGGACGCGGGGCTATTGAATACCGAAGGGCTGGGACTAGAAGAAGTGAAGCGCCTATTCTACCAACGCGCTAACAATACACTTGTAGGCGACGACCTCGTACCGTTTGAAGAAGCTAACGAAAAAATTTGGGACCTCCCCGCCGAGATTTTCATTCCGGCAGCCGCCTCGCGCCTTGTAAGCAAAACACAGACCGAACGCATGATACAAAGCGGGCTAGAGGTGGTTTCGTGTGGGGCAAACGTACCGTTCCAAGACCAAGAAATTTTCTTCGGCCCTATTGCCTCGTATGTGGACGCACACGTTTCGCTCCTGCCCGACTTTATCGCCAACTGCGGCATGGCGCGCGTATTCGCCTACTTAATGCAAGCCGAAGGGAAGAACGAACTGACCGACGCTGCGATTTTCAGCGATATTTCGGAAACGATTCTGAAGGCACTCAGAAAAACACACGCACGCAGCCAAGCCAAGACCGAAATTGGCAAAACTTCGCTCGAAATTGCCCTCGCACAATTAGTATAAAGGCAACCCAACCCCCTTCGATAGTTTCCGAAGGGGGTTTGTTTTTGAGGATAGGGCAGAGTTACTTACTTTTAACCAACCGTTGAGCTATCTTACCTCTAAACCCTTTCCTATGGCCCAATCGTCCTCCCGCCGAAACTTTCTGAAAACCGCAGGCCTTGCCACCCTCGCCCTGCCCACCACGCTCGTCCTCACGGCACAGCAGAGCGCACCGGAAATCATTAAACCTAAAAAACTTAAAAAAAAGGCGACGATTGGCATTGTAGCCCCCGCCTCTTTTATCCGCAAGCCCGAAAATGCGGAAAAGTTTTTTGAGGAATTTACCGAAAAAGGCTACACGATAAAGCGCGGGAAAAACATTTTCAGTGGGCACGGCTATTTTGCCGGTACCGATGCCGAGCGCCTCGAAGACCTGCACACCTTCTTTGCCGACCCCGACGTGGATGCCATTTTCGCGCTCGGTGGGGGCTGGGGGAGCGGCCGGCTACTGCCCCAACTCGACTTTTCGCTGATTCGCAACAACCCCAAAATTTTGATGGGCTACAGCGACATTACCGCCCTGCACATGGGCATACATGCGCAAACCGGCTTGGTTACATTCCACGGCCCCAACGGCCTATCCGATTGGAACGAGTTCACGACCGAGCAGTTTGAGCAGTTGCTCGTAAAAAACAAACGCGTTGCGTGGGAAGGCAGTCCGCTCGACGAAGCCGACACGACCAAAGGCCGCTTTACGGTTGTAGAGGGGCAGACCGAAGGCAAGCTGATTGGCGGCAACCTGACCGTTATCAGCGCGTTGGTGGGCACGCCGTACCTGCCTAGTTTCGACGGCGCAATCCTACTCCTCGAAGACGTGCGCGAAGATGTCTATCGGGTGGACCGCTACCTGACCCACCTCAAGCTCGCCGGCCTACTCGATAAGGTGCGGGGCATTGTGTTTGGGTCGTGCAGCCGCTGCCAGCCCGAAGAACTGCCCGAGCACGCCTTTTCGCTCAAAGAAATGCTTACGCTCAACCTAAAACCGCTCGGAAAACCCTGCTTTTTCGGGATGCCTTTCGGGCATATCAAAGAAAATTTTGCCTTTCCCATCGGCGTAGAAGCCGCGCTCGACGCAGGAAAAGGTACGCTCACCCTCAAAGAAAAAGCCCTGCGTTAGTACGCTGTGTCTGTAAGTTCAACCCGTTTTTTTATATCTTTTTATTCTTAACATCTCCCATGAACGCACCACAAAAAAAAGAAAGCCCACTGCTCAATTTGATAGTGAACATCCTTATCCCTACGCTTATCCTGATGAAATTGAGCAAGGAAGCCTATTTAGGTCCTTTTTGGGGTTTGGTAGTAGCGTTGATGTTCCCGATTGGCTACGGTTTGTACGACTTTATCATCCGGCGCAAGGTAAATTTTTTCTCGATATTGGGCTTTGCCAGTATCTTGTTAACAGGCATTATCGGACTGCTCGCCCTCGACCCCTTCTGGATTGCCGTCAAAGAAGCGACCGTGCCACTACTCATTGGGCTTGCCGTCATCGTTTCGCTACGTACACGCTATCCGCTGGTGAAAAAATTAGTGTATAACGACCAACTTTTGAATATTGCTAACATCGAAGCAAAACTGGCTGAAAAGGGCAACGAAACGCGGTTCGAGAAGCGCTTGGTGAAGGCTTCATACTGGATTGCCGCCTCGTTTTTGGTGTCGGCTGTATTGAACTACGGCTTAGCGCGCTACCTGATTGTGAGTATGCCCGGCACGTCGGAGTTCAACGAAGAACTGGGGCAAATGCAGGCGCTCAGCCTGCCGGTCATCGCCGTACCTTCTACGCTGATGCTGATGGGCGTGCTCTGGTGGCTAGTAAAAAGCATTCAGACCCTTACCGACCTGCCGTTTGAAGAGGTGTTCAACGTGAAAGAATAAATTTCACATGGGCAGTTCCGCTACGCATCCTTTTCAGTATCTTTCTCCTCGTCCTCCTCGTCGTCTTGGGGCGAGGCAGGGCGCGACCTGCGCAGAGAATTTTGCTTCCGGTTTGGAGGCAGAATTTTGGAGCGCACAAAGGCAGAAATCAGCATAAAACCAAACAAAAAGGCGGCTAGGCGACCGAGGTAGTCGCCGTAGCGAACGTAAAAGGTGAGCGCGTCGCTGGTGATGATTTCGCCGCGCAGGGCGGTTTCTTCATCGTATGCCGAAAGGGCAAGACTTTTCCCCGTAGGATGCAAAAAGCCCGAAATACCTGTGTTCGCCGCACGGGCTACGTATCGCTGCGTTTCGATGGCGCGCAGGCGGGCGTAGTCGAGGTGTTGCCGGTGGCCGGGCGTGTTGCCCCACCAACCGTCGTTGGTGATGACCATCAAAAAGTTCGCCCCCTTGCGCACAAAGTCGGTTACATATTCGCCATATACTGACTCGTAACATATTAACGGCGCCGTACCAACGCCTGTGGTGCTGAAAAAGGCTTCAGCTTCGGCTTGTTTGCCTAGGCCGCCGGAAATGCCACCAAAGTTGAGCATCACGAACTTGAGCAACTTGGGAAACGGGACAGTTTCTGCCCCAATAACGAGCTTCGACTTGCGGTAAAACTCTGTTTGCATGGCTTCGTCGATAAGCATCGCCGCATTGAAATAGTCGTAGTATCCTACGCCTTCGCGGTGGCGTGCGGTAGGTGTTAATGCCTTATCGCCATACAGGTCGTAGGTATCCAGCCCGAAGACGAGTGCCGTGTTCGGATAGGCAGCCATAAAATCATACACCCGTCGGATTTCGGCATCTTGCAGGGCGGTTTCCTCCCAAATTCCTCGGTGCAAGGCTGTTTCGGGCCATGCCACAAAGCGCGTGTTGGGGGTAATCTTGTCTGCCGTAAGGCGCAAAAAACGGCTTACCTGCTCTTCGTAGGGCACGTGCGTGTCGTCGTTCGAGCCGCCTGTTCTGGCGTTGTAGGTAAACTTTTCGGTGTAGCAGTCGAGGTTGGGTTGCACAACCACGACCTCTATTTTCTCGCCAGAAGGCTCTTGGTACGCGTACAGCAAGTAGTACGAAACGCCCAGCGGAAGCAATACCGTTAT
>CAYUJH010000068.1:0-8891 GCA_964444995.1 uncultured Roseobacteraceae bacterium
CGACACCCACCTCGGCGGCGACGACTTCGACCAAGTGATTATCAACTGGTTGGCAGAGGAGTTCAAAAAAGACCATCCTACTGTGGACCTGCGCAAAGACCCGATGGCGATGCAACGCCTCAAAGAAGCTGCAGAAAAGGCGAAAGTTGAGCTATCCTCTTCGGCCAGCACGGAAATCAACTTGCCCTACATCATGCCGATTGACGGTATCCCGCAGCACTTAGTGAAAACCTTGAGCCGTGCCAAGTTTGAGCAACTTAGCCACGACCTCGTGCAGCGTACTCTTGCGCCGTGCCGCGCCGCAATGAAAGATGCTAACCTCACAGCCGCTGACATTGACGAGGTAATCTTGGTAGGTGGTTCTACCCGTATCCCTAAAATTCAGGAAGAAGTTGAAAAATTCTTCGGCAAGAAGCCCTCTAAAGGCGTAAACCCCGACGAAGTAGTGGCTATTGGCGCAGCAATTCAAGGAGGCGTACTCACCGGCGACGTGAAAGACGTGCTCTTGCTCGATGTTACCCCTCTTTCGTTGGGCATCGAAACAATGGGCGGCGTGTTCACTAAACTCATTGAGTCGAACACGACGATTCCTACCAAGAAATCGCAGGTGTTTTCTACCGCTGCCGATAACCAGCCCTCTGTGGAAATCCACGTATTGCAAGGCGAACGCCCTATGGCTAAGGACAACAAAACGATTGGACGTTTCCACCTCGACGGCATTCCGCCAGCACCGCGTGGCGTTCCTCAAATCGAAGTAATCTTTGATATTGATGCCAACGGTATCCTAAATGTTACCGCCATTGATAAGGGAACGAACAAAGAGCAGAAAATCCGTATCGAAGCCTCTTCCGGTCTTAGCCCAGAGGAAATCGAGCGTATGAAAAACGAGGCGAAAGCCAACGAAGCCAAAGATAAAGAAGAACGCGACCGCGCCGAGAAAGTCAACGCAGCCGACTCTTTGATTTTCCAAACGGAAAAGCAACTGAGCGAATACGGCGATAAACTCTCTGCAAATAACAAAACGGCGATTGAAGGCGCATTGGCCGACCTAAAAGCTGCTCACCAAAGTTCCGACGCAGCCGGTATCGACGCGGCAATGACCAAGCTAAACACTGCATGGCAAGCCGCTTCGCAGGAAATGTACCAAGGCGCGGGTGCAGCCGACGCAGCAGGTGCGGGCGCGGCAGGGGCAGCAGATGCCAAAGCCGACGACGACGTTACCGACGTAGAATTTGAAGAGGTAAACAAAGACAAGAAAGACTAACACATAGTTTCGAATGCTAGAAAGGGGCTGCCTACACGGGCAGTCTCTTTTTTTGTCTTCAGAAAATTACTTCAACTCCATGAAAATAGGAATTACCGGCGGCATTGGTGCAGGCAAAAGCACCGTAGCCCGCGTTTTTCAGGCACTCGGCGTACCTTTGTACGATGCCGATAGTGCAGCCAAACGGCTCATGCAGCAGCACACCGCTCTGAAAGCAGCTATTTCGGAGGCTTTTGGGGCAGAAAGCTACACGCTCGAAGGCCAGCTCAATCGGGCGTACCTCGCGCAGCGCGTTTTCCCTGACCCCGCCGCCTTGGAAATGCTCAACGGCTTGGTGCACCCCAAAGTGGCGGAAGACTACGCGCAATGGGACGCTGACCAACACGCACAAGGCGCACCTTACACGCTCAAAGAAGCCGCTTTGCTCTTTGAAACCGGCTCGCACCGGCAGCTTGATGCCGTAGTGCTGGTAACAGCCCCGGATGCCTTGCGCCTCGCACGGGTACTCCAGCGCGACCCCCAACGCGACCGCACTCAGGTAGAGGCTATCATGGCGCAGCAAATGCCCGAGGCAGAAAAACAGCAACATACGCAGTGGAAGATTGTTAACGACGAAGAGCAACTTGTGATTCCACAGGTACTCGCCCTGCACAAACGGTTCTTAGCCATGCAGGCATAGCACAAAACAATGCGGTACAACCCATACTTACTACGCTTACGATGAGTACTTGGCGATTATTACCGAAGCGCATGAGATTTGCGAAATTTTGGGCTCATACATCCTTCAAAATCAAGCAAATCAAATCATGTCAATCCTTACATCAAGTGAATCTTGGTATAAATTATGGAAGATAAGCGTAATCAAACCAAGAAAATACTCAAATCATGTCAATCATGGTTTACTTTTGCTTGACACAACGCATAGCATACAATTATGGCAAAATTTAAAAGGGCGTACGACGATGCGCCCCAAGAAAAAAAGAAATTAACGAAGAGTAACTTTAAACGATTGCTCGGTATTTACCGCTTCATGATGCCCTATCGGTGGGCGTTTTTTGCAGGGCTAGTTAGCTTGTTCTTTTCGAGTACCATTCTGCTAGCATTTCCTTATTTTACGGGCAAACTCGTAGATACTTCGTTAGGAAATGCCGAGTGGATTTTGAACGACATCAACAAAATTTCGTTGGCGTTAGTGGCCGTGTTGGCCGTACAAGGTACGTTCTCTTTTTTGCGGATTTATTTCTTTGCGCAGGTAAACGAACGCGCCATGGCCGACATCCGCAAGGCACTCTACCGCCACTACATGACCCTCCCAATTACCTTTTACGACCAACGCCGCTCCGGCGAACTTATGAGCCGCATTACCGCCGATGTGAGCCTATTGCAAGATACCTTCTCGACCACGCTTTCGGAGTTAATCCGCCAGTTTTCTGTGCTCATTTTCGGGACGCTCATCCTGTTTATCACCAACGCTAAACTGACCCTGTTCATGTTAGCGACTTTTCCGGTGCTCGTTGTGGTAGGCATGGCATTTGGGCGGTTCATTCGTCGTCTATCCAAGCAAACCCAAGATGCCCTTGCCGAAGCCAACGTAGTAGTGGAGGAAACGTTGCAGTCGGTCAATACGGTAAAAGCCTTTACCAACGAATGGTTTGAAGTGGGTCGGTATGCACGCGCCCTCGACCGCGTGGTAGGGATTGCCCTGCGTGCTGCGAGTTACCGAGGGGCATTTGTTTCGTTCATTATCTTTGCCCTTTTCGGAGGCATTGTGTTAGTTCTTTGGTACGGCAGCACCCTAGTAGCCGAGGGGGCAATTTCCATTGGCGATCTCACTTCCTTTATCATTTACACCATGTTCATAGGCGGGTCTATCGGAGGGTTGGGCGATATTTACGGCTCGTTGCAAAAAGCCATCGGTGCCTCGGACCGTATTCAGGAAATCCTCGAAGAAGAAGCCGAACGCATTGTTCCTCCTACCGAAGCCGCAAAGCGTCCGCGTTTCCGAGGAGAAATTGTCCTGCGCGATGCTCGCTTTGCCTATCCTACGCGCAAGGAACTACCTGTCTTACAAGGGCTTTCCTTCGAGATAGCCTCCGGCGAAAAAGTAGCCTTGGTGGGGCATAGTGGTGCGGGTAAATCCACTATTATCCAACTGCTGCTGCGCTTTTACGAACTCGATGCGGGCAGCATCGTCATAGACGGGCAAGAAATTAGCACGTACGACCTGCACCACTACCGCGAAAATATCGGCATTGTACCCCAAGAAGTACTTCTTTTTGGAGGAACCATCCGCGAAAATATCGCGTACGGCAAGCCCGATGCTACCGATGCCGAAATTGTAGAGGCGGCCCAACGCGCCAACGCCATGGAGTTTATTACGCGGTTTCCCGAACAACTCGAAACCGTAGTGGGCGAGCGCGGCGTAAAACTTTCTGGCGGACAGCGGCAGCGCATCGCCATTGCCCGTGCTATCCTGAAAAACCCCGCCATTCTCATCCTCGACGAGGCCACCAGCTCCCTCGATGCCGAGTCGGAGCGCATGGTGCAGGAAGGATTGAACGAGCTGATGAAGGGCCGCACTACGCTGGTTATTGCCCACCGCCTCGCCACTATCCGGCAGGTGGACCGAATTTATGTGATTGACAAGGGGCAAATTTATGAGTCGGGCACGCACGACGAACTCGCCCACGCCGAGCAGGGTATTTACAGCAACCTGCTCAAGTTGCAGTTTGAAGGGCAAACGATTTAGCTTTCTTTTCACATGAAAAAACGCGGTGTTTCCTTCCGAAAAACCCTGCAATACCTTGTGTTGTGGGCAGTAGGGCTTGCCTTGCTGTTTCTCGCTTTTCGTGGGCAAGATTTCAGCGATTTGCGCGAAGCTCTGGGTAGTATCGAATGGCACTGGGCGTTCTGGGTGCTGCTTGTTACCTTGCTCAATCACCTAAGCCGCGCTGCCCGTTGGGCGATGATGCTCCGACCGCTGCAACATCGTTCTACCGTGCGTCAGAGTTTCCTCGCCCTCATGTTTGGCTATTTGGTGCACTACGTAATCCCGCGTGGGGGCGAAGTGGCGCGTTGCTTTGCGCTGCGCAACCAAGCCAACGTGCCAGTAGAGCATAGTTTTGGCACCGTAGTTACCGAGCGCGCTACCGATATGCTCTGTTTCGGAGTAGTTACGCTATTGGCTTTTTGGTTGGAATTTGAACGCATTTCTTCCTTCTTTATCACCCAACTTTTTACCCCCATTGCTGCGCGTGTTGCTGCCCTCGATGCTGTGTGGATAATGAGTTTACTGGCAGGCGCTTGCGTAGTTTTAGCGTTGTTTATAGCCTTACTTTTTCGCTTAAAACGCCGATACAGTGAAAGAATCCTTACGTTTGCGAAAGGCATGTGGCAAGGGGTTACAAGCGTGTGGTATTTGCGCAAAAAAAGCATTTTCTTGTTCCACACCGTCTTCATTTGGTTTACCTACGTGCTGATGACCTATCTCTGGTTCGATGCCCTAGCTGCCACCGCGCATTTGGGGCTAGGTGCGGGCTTGGCAATGACCGTAGTGGGCAGTTTAGGGCGGCTCGTTCCCATACAAGGTGGCGCGATGGGGGCGTATCATTACCTCTTCCAGCAGGGTATTTTGCTCTATGGCATCGGCGACCCGTATGGGCTTGTACTTGCTCTCGTGATACACGGCTTCCAATCGGTATATTACCTCGTGGCAGGCGGGCTTTCTACCTTGTACCTGCTGTACCGCTCTACGGAGCGTTCGCTGTTTAGTGTATAACACGTTAAAATTGATAATCTCTTAGGTCAGTATAGTTTAGGTAGGCTGCGGCGGTTTGTGCATGTTGCTTCCGTTTTTCCAAAGACGCTGGCTAGAACGTCGGAAAAAAACGTAGCTACAAAACTTCAATCGCAAATCCTGCCTGTTGCACGGCCGTTACGACTGGCTGTGCGTCGTCGTCGTCGTCGAGGGTTACTTCTAAAATTTTATCGCTGTGGGCAGTGTCCACTTTCCATGTGTCCACATTGTCGAGCGCATTGAGAAAAGGCGTTACCGATTTGATGCAGTTGCCGCAGTTGATGTTGGTTTTAAATTTTACAGTGCGCATGGTGTATGAAGTATATGTAAAAAAAGAATACTTGTTTTGAGTAACCCGTTTTGGACTCAAAACGGGTTACTTCTATTAACAAGAAATGCCACAGGCTGTTTACACTGCCTTTTTCTTTTCTGGAATTGCTTGGTCTTTGCGGCCTACAAACTTATCCATTGTGCCATATACGCCAAAGATATTTTCGGCCACAAAGTCGAACACGCCAGAGGGCAGGATACCGCGCAGGAGCGGAACGAGGTGTACCGTCATAGGCATACGGAGCATGTCGTCGTTATTTTTGACGGCCTTTAAAATTTCGGAAACGACTTCTTCGGGGTCGAGCATGGGCGTGAGTAGGGGAGCGCTTACTCCTTCGAACATGCCAGTATTGATGTAGCCGGGGGTAACAGTGGTTACATGCAGTTGCCCCTCGGTGCGCGCAAGCTCGATGCGCAGCGACTCCGACCAACCTAGTACAGCCCATTTGCTGGCGGCATATACGCTCATTTTGGGGTTAGGCATTAGCCCAGCTGCCGAGGCAATGTTCACGATATGGCCTTGGCGTTGCGCGAGCATCGCTGGCAAAAACATGCGGGTAACGTGCATCACGCTCAGCACGTTGATTTGAATGGTTTTGTCGATGTCGCGTGCGGTGTGTTCGTGGAAATCTTTGCCCACTACCACGCCCACGTTGTTGAACAAAATATCAATCGCGCCCATTTCTTTCAGGGTGTGTGCGGCGGCTTTCTCAATTTCGGCTGTGTTGCTTACATCCACCACTTGCCCATACACTTCAAAGCCTTTTTCGCTCAGTTCTTCTACGGTCGCTTTGAGGCCTTCTTCGTTGATGTCCCAAATGACGGCGCAGCGCGCACCCTGTTCGAGGCAACGCTGTACCATTAATTTACCGATTCCGCTGGCACCGCCGGTAACCAGAATAGATTTTTTCCGAATAGTTGTCATGGTATTCTTATTTTATGTGTGATTCTTTTGAAAACTCTGCGTACCAAGTAGATACTCTACAAAGATAAGAAAATATAGTATGCGTGCATAATAAAAGCTATGATTATGCACGCATATCATATCTGCAAAACAATACATGGAACCTAATCGAGAAAATCTCTGCATCCTATCTGCGTTGGCGAGGAGTTATTCGCCTAGCTTATTTTGTTGGCAGGGCGCAGGTGAGGCAATCGCTGTGTTATTTGCCCTACAATGTCTTCAAAATCGGCAGGATTTTGCACAAAATCTATGTCTTTCATGGAGATTGTGAGCACTTCGCCGTATCGGTAGTTGGCTATCCACTCGTTGTAGAGCCTGTTCAAATTCTCTAAATAGCTAGCAGGGAGACTTTTCTCAAATTCGCGTCCGCGTTTTTTTATGTTGTGCAACAGACGGTCGAGTTCGGTATCGAGGTAAATGAGTAGTGCTGGCGGAGGAACAAACTCTAGCATCATCTCGAACAGCTTGGTGTAGTTTTCGTAGTCGCGGGTGTGCATAATGCGCGACTCGAACAGGTTCCGCGCAAAAATATGCGCATCCTCATAGATAGAGCGGTCCTGAATAACAGACTGTGGCTTCTGCTGTATGTGTTGCAGTTGCCGAAAGCGGTTGTTCAGGAAATAGACTTGCAAGGGAAATGCCCATCGCTCCATGTCGTCGTAAAAGTCTTGCAGGTAGGGGTTGTCTTGCACGCTTTCAAATTGGGGCATCCATGCAAAGTGCCCTGCGAGTAGTTGCGTAAGTGTGGTTTTTCCCGAACCGATATTTCCAGCAATGGCGATATACACGATAAAATAAGGCGTTTTGTATGAAAAAAACTAGCGTAGGCGATCCACTGAGCGCACCAATTTTTCGTCTTTGCGAATAAACCGATTGGCCATCATGTTGAAAATGAGCGCGGCGGGTGCCATGTAAAATCCGCCCACAAAAGCCCCTTGTTTTTCGAGGTCAAACAGTTTTGCTCCTTCAAACACAAAATAGACCGAAGTGCCCATAAGCGCGGATATGATGAGCGTATTGACCAAATTTAGCTGCATTTGGCGCAAGCGGTTTGTATAGCTAAACAGCGAACCCACAGCTACCACCGAGCCAAGGAAGGCTAAAATGAGCATATAAAAGGTGTTGGTTGTCGTTACTTCGCCATTTTGGGTAGTATAGGTCATTTGGAAGGCATTAAGGACAACTTCTTGCCCACTTTCGCCGGTTTTTCCCCAGTAGTCGAGGAACATGCCTGCGAAAAGACAAATGGCCACAAGGGCTAAAAAAATGGATTGTACGCGTTGTATCATGGTTTTAATAAAGTTTTTTGTGCAAACGTTTACAGAGATGCAGCAAATTTACACGCTGCGTACGGAAAGTACAGTAGGATGCGCTGAATTTGCCACAGACAATGGTTATATGTGTTTGATTTACAAAGACTTAAAAACTTGACTGATAGCCTATTTAAGCATGATGGAAAACGTTGCGCCGGTGCGCAGCAGCACGCCTTCGTAGCCGTACATGGTAAATTGCATTTGGTGGTTGCGCGGCGTGGGTATGGTACTCTGCACGCTCGCATACCGCGAAGAGGCACCGATGTAGAAGTCGAGCGCGAATACGTTGGCTACAAAGGCGCGGTAGCCAATTAACCCGATGAGGTCGAGGCGTTGGACGCGCTCGCGCTGTTCTGCAGGTAAAAGACGCAAAAACTCTAACTCCTCCTCGTTGCGGAAGGGTTGCCAGGCTAGTTCCTCGAAGTGCAAGCGCACCTGATGAAAGCCTAGCCCTACGGCAAAGAAGGGGTAGCCGTTTTTCTCTTGGCGCGAAACGCGATATTTATACATTACCTCGCCGCCTACACCTCTCACGCGGTCATAGATGTTGCTCAGGCTGCTCCTGCGTTGGTTGGGGTCGTACATGCCAGTGTAGCCATGGTACAGGTACGGGCTGATAGCTATGCGGTGCCTACGCTGACCTATTTCTTTCTCAAGGTCTATGCGCAAGGCGTTTTGGGCAAGGTGTTGAGGCGTGAAACCTACGGAAAATGTAAGCAGCGAATCGTTGGCCTGCCCCCACGAAGCAGAGGCTGCACAAAGCCATACGCCACACAACAGACATAAACGGCGCAGAGAACGAACGGGAAGAGACGAGGAAAGGGACATTTTGAAGAGGGTTAAGGGTGAATAGGATGAAAAAAGCTGTGTAAGGAGAGAGGGAAGTACCCCATGCCCGAAACGAAGTATAGCCCCAAACTGCTGCACACCTTTGGTAAAATTCTGTACGTAAAACTTAGCAAAAAGCAGGCTTTTTATACTACCTTAGTGCTCGGAACGCTGCACAACTACTTCCCACAAATGTTCTCCAATGATACGCGCCTTTGTACTAACATTTTACCGTACTCTTTTTATACTCTGCTTTTTTGCGGCGTATGCGCGTGCGCAAGTGCTACCCAAAATTACACATTTTCGCTACGACGAGTACAAGGGAGGCACGCAAAATTGGGCAGCCGCACAAGACAGTCTGGGCTATTTGTATGTAGCCAACGGAGGAACGGAGTC
>CAYUJH010000069.1:0-2021 GCA_964444995.1 uncultured Roseobacteraceae bacterium
GTTTGTGGATCATGCCCCAGAAGCCGTCGTCAACAAAGAACGGCAGAAACAAGCCGATGCCGAAAGTAAAATTGCCGCCCTTGAGGAGGCTATTGCAAAACTTAGCTAAATAGATAAAAGATGATGTGGTCCAACGTATTACGTGTAGCCCTCGCCCTTGCACTAGGCACTGCGCTCACAGCTTGTAAAGCGGGAAAAACGCTGCAAAACACCGCCAAACGCTCTGCCGAATTAAAGGTCGAACCGCTTGCCTACACGTATTACAGCGCAAAAGGCCGCATTGCCTTCGAAGACCTCGCCCAAGAAATAAAGTCGAGTGCCGACATCCGAATCCGCAAAGACAGCGTGATTTGGATGTCGTTGCGTTCGGGAACGGGCATCGAAGGGGTTCGCGCATTAATTACCCCTGACTCCATTTTTGTGGTCAACCGCCTAGAAAAACAATATCATCGGTATAGTTTTGAGCAACTCAGCAAGAAATTCAACTTTCAGTTCGACTTCGACTTGCTGCAATCCCTATTAGTAGGCGATATCCCTCTCGACGCACGTACCAAAGGGCGTGTAGAAAAAGAGCGAGACCATTTTGTAGTAGAAGGAAATTTAGCCAATCCGCGTGCCAACCTTACCTTGTTCGTAAACCGTTACCTCGATAAAGTGGATAAACTTATCCTTGTAGACCGGCGCAACCAAAACGATTTGCAGGTAGTCTATGAAAATTTTCAAGTGGTAGAACAGCAACAAGTGCCCCACAGTGCCCAAGCCAAGCTACATTATACCGATAAAAACGGAGCACTTATTTCTACGCTTTCTGTAACGCATAGCCGCATACAGCTTTCTTCCGAGCCGCTCAAATTTCCCTTCGAAATTCCCAGTAAATACACACAGGCTTCTTTTTTTGAGTAGCCTCTCGCAAGCCTACCCAGAAGAATATTTGGTCTATCGTTACGCAAAGCGATTTTTTTCAAAGGGTCTGCCTACGTGCTTCAAAAAGTTCGTGCAAAAAGTCGGGATTTTCCTCTAAGTGATTGCCCACTACGAGCATATCGGCACCTGCACGGTAGAGAGCCGCTGCCTGTGCGCCGGTACGTATGCCTCCGCCAACCCATAAAGGCAAGTGGGTGTGCCGTCGTACGGCTGCCAGCATCGTTTCGGGGACGTGCCATTTTGCCCCGCTTCCCCCGTCGAGGTAGAGTACGCGTAGGCCGAGCAATTGTCCTGCCATTGCGGTAGCCACTGCCACGTCGGTTTTTTCGCGCGGAATGGGTGTGGTGTTGCTCATGTAGGCAACTGTAGTGGCGTTGCCGCTTTCTATCAGCAAATAGCCTGTTGGGATGGCTTCTAGCTGCATGTGCGCCACCATGGGTGCGGCTACTACGTGCTGGCCAATCAAAAATTCAGGATTTCGTCCCGAAATAAGCGAAAGAAACAGCAGTGCGTCGGCCTGAGGGCTAAGGTGCAGGTTGCTGCCGGGGAAAAGAACCACTGGCTGCGCAGTATGCGCTTTCAGGTAGGCTACGGTCTGTTCGAGTCGCTCGGAGAGCAGCAAGCTACCGCCCACCAAAAAAAGGTCGGGCGGATTTTTAGCAGTTTCTAGCAGAAAACGCACGAGCCGTTCGGGCGTGTACTTGTCGGGGTCGAGCAGTACGGCCAGCTTTTTCTCACCGAGTTGTTTCCATGTGTCGAGCTGCGAAAGCAGAGAGGAGTTGGGCATGGCTATCCTTTTTCACTATATTTGTTTGCAAACGGATTACATCGTTTTGGCAAAGCTAGCAAGGCAATGCTAAAAAGCGGGGAATCGCTCCCCAAAACATTCACCAACCCCTAAAACAGTAGTAGTAAACATGAGTACCTCGTTTAAGAACACCAAAATTGTTGCCACAGTAGGACCTGCTAGCAACACCAAAGAAAAGTTACTGGAACTTATTGTGGCCGGCGTGGACGTGTTCCGTCTTAACTTTTCGCACGGCACGCACGAGCAACACCAGAAAGTAATCGACTATATCCGCGAACTAAATCGCGAC
>CAYUJH010000069.1:2031-8865 GCA_964444995.1 uncultured Roseobacteraceae bacterium
TTAGCTACAACGTCAGCATTTTGCAAGACTTACAAGGCCCTAAAATCCGTATAGGTGAGGTAGAAAATGGCGGCGTAGAAATTGCCGAAGGGGATGAACTGGTAGTTACCACAGAGGCTATATTAGGAACTGCACAATGCGTAAGCACAACATACACCACCCTCCCCCGCGACGTAAAAGCGGGTGATGCTATTTTGCTCGACGATGGGAAAATAGAGCTAAAAGTGTTTAAAGTTGATGGCAACAAGGTACATACTACGGTGGTGTACGGCGGGCTACTCAAGTCGCGCAAGGGCATGAACTTACCCGATACCGACATCTCCGAGCCTTCGCTCACCAAAAAAGACTTGGCCGACCTAGAATTTGGCCTGCAAAACGATGTGGACTGGGTAGCTATTTCGTTTGTGCGCTCTGAAGGCGACCTAATTAGTCTGCGTAATATCATCAAAGAACACGGCCGGCAGACCAAGACAATCGCCAAAATAGAGCGTCCGGAGGCACTCAAGCACATTGATGAAATCATCGATGCCGCCGACGGTTTAATGGTGGCACGGGGCGATTTGGGTATCGAAATTCGGATGCAAGATGTGCCAATTGTACAAAAAATGCTCATCAGTAAGTGCAACAAAGCAGCCAAGCCAGTGATTGTTGCCACACAGATGATGGAAAGCATGATAGAGAACCCGCGGCCCACCCGCGCCGAAGCCAACGACGTAGCCAATGCGGTATTCGATGGCACCGATGCAGTAATGCTTAGTGCCGAAACCGCTTCGGGAAAGTATCCTATTCAAACTATTCAGCAGATGAACCGCATCATCCGGTCGGTAGAGATGCAGCGCGCCATCTATCACAAATACTACAAAGCCGACCCCGCTGATAAAAACTTCCATAGCGACGTGATTGTGGACAGCGCCTGCCAAATGGCGGATATTGTCCATGCCAAAGCGATTGTGGGTATTTCCGGTTCGGGCTTTACCGCCTTCCGTCTGGCGCGTCATCGCCCCGAAGCCGATATTTTCATCTTCACCGAGAACAAAAAGCTACTCAAAACGCTCAACTTACTATGGGGGGTTCGCGCCTTTTACTTCAATAAATTCACCACAGCGGATAACACCTTTGATGCACTCGAAGACTTTTTGGTGCAAGAAGGGCACCTGCGCAAGGGCGATAAGTACATCATTACGGCAAGTTTGCCTCTTAACACCCAGAAACGTACCAATATGGTGAAAATGTGCATCGTAGGCAGTACAAGCAAGGACGAATAATTTGTAGTTCCTCCGATAAATTTTCTTAAATACACAGTGGGCAGTTGGCGAACCGCTGGGCATATCGCCCTACGCCAACCGCCCTTCTTTTTTTTGCCGATATTTGCAAGCATATTTGCGCCTGAATGCCTATGCTATTTTTTGGGAAAAAATAGCGAACAAGAACAAGGCATATTACGCTAAAACTTATCGTTGTTATGAAACTTTTCGACCTATATATTCTTAAAAAATTCCTGACCACATTTTTCTTTTCCGTCCTCATCATGGTCGTGGTGATTGTGGTGGTGGACTATACCGAGAAATCGGACGATTTTCTGCGTCATAATCTTTCTTTGGGGCAAATTTTTTCGGAGTATTTCATCAACTTCATCCCGTTCATGATTAGCACGCTTAGCCCCATTTTGGTCTTTATTTCCGTAGTATTCATTACGGCGCGGATGGCCTCGCACAGCGAGCTAATTGCCATGTTTGCTTCGGGCATGAGTTTCGCTCGCATCATGGTGCCGTATCTATTGGGGGCGGTCATTCTGGGCGCACTTACCTTTTGGCTGGTGGGCTGGATAATCCCCGACGCGGCCAAGACCAAAGTAGCCTTCGAGATAAAATATCTGCAAAGCCCTTACTACTTCGACTCGCGCGACGTGCATTTCAAAGTAAACGACTCTACTTATTTCTACTTGCAGAGTTATAATAACAAAAGCCAAGTAGGCTACCGCTGTACGATTGAAAAGGTGCGCGACGGCAAACTGCTCGAAAAACTTTCTACGAACCGTATGCAGTGGAACAGCGATATAGAGAAATGGTCTATTACCGACTACAAGCTCTACACCTTCGTCAACGGCAAAGAAGAGGTAAGTTTCGGAGGGACGATGGACACTGTTCTGAACATATACCCACGCCACTTTGAAAGTACCCACTCGCTGCACGAGGCAATGACCCTCCAAGAACTCGACGAATACATCGAAGAGCAACTTAACCGAGGTATAGGCAATGTAGCGGTGTATCAGAATGAAAAGCATGAGCGGTACGCCTACCCGTTTGCCATGATTATCCTGACGATTATGGGCGTAACAGTAGCTGCACGAAAATCGAGGCAGGGCTCCGGTGCGCAAATTGCAGCGGGTTTTCTGCTTGCCTTTGTATTTATTCTTTTCGTAATTATGAGCCGAAGCATTGGCAGGGCTGGCTCGATGGAACCTATGTTGGCAGCATGGCTTCCTAACATCGTGTTTTCTTGTGTAGCTGCTATTATGTATTTTACCGTTCCGCGCTAACTGCCTATGTTGAAAAATTATGTGAAGTTACACTTCATTGTGTTTCTTTGGGGGTTTACTGCCATTTTGGGAGTGCTCATCAGTTTGCCTTCGGTAGAAATGGTCTTCTACCGAACCTTAATAGCGGCAAGTGCGCTAGGAGTTATTTTCCTTATGGATAAGTCGCCCGAAAAAATCAACTGGCGGCGCGCACTACCACTACTGCTCACCGGCGGGCTTATCGCGCTGCATTGGATTTTATTTTTTGCCTCGGCGAAGGTTTCGAAAGTAAGCATCTGCTTGGCTGGTATGGCCACAGGTTCGCT
Organism: uncultured Roseobacteraceae bacterium; assembly: GCA_964444995.1. Taxonomy (GTDB): domain Bacteria; phylum Bacteroidota; class Bacteroidia; order Cytophagales; family Flammeovirgaceae; genus CAYUJH01. Next base: position 4,876 of record CAYUJH010000069.1, read on the forward strand.
ATTTACGGCTATTTTAGAGCCGGTCATCAAGCGTCTGCCATTTAAATACTACGAAGTAGGGCTGGGGATTTTGGTCATTGCGGGCCTTTCCGCTATCTTTCACTTTGAATACGACCATGCTCTCGGCCTATTCCTTGCCCTTGCTTCGGCATTTCTGTCGGCTCTTTTTACGGTATTCAACAGCAACTTTTCCAAAACGTATGCGCCCTTAACAATTTCGTTTTACGAGATGATAGGGGCGTTTATAGCGACGGCTGTGTGCCTACCCTTGTATAGCTTACTGTTTGCCTCGGGGCGAAGCCTGCAACTCGTACCCACTGCCTACGACTGGCTGTGGTTAGCAATTCTAGCCCTTGTTTGCACCGTTTATACGTTCTATGCCAGTATGCAGGTGTTGCGCCATGTGTCGGCGTTTTCGATGAACCTGATTGTGAACATGGAGCCAGTGTATGGCATTGTACTCGCCTTCCTGATTTTTGGCGAAAAAGAACAGATGACTGGCGGGTTTTACGTCGGCACGGGCATTATCCTCTTCTCTGTACTTATTCATCCCCTGCTCGACCGGTGGTTTCGCCCCAAGACGCTGCCGCTGACCTAGTGCTTTTCCTCCTGCCCCCCAACGGGGTTGCGGCATAGAGGCTGTTCGCGTAATTTTGCGACATCGCAGAGTTTCTGTCATGCGCCATTTTGAGCGTTATCTTAACCACCTAAAAAATAACACGGTATGAACATTCAACTGCCAGCCCTTCTCGAACCTATGTTTGTGCTAAGAGTACTTACGAGTGCATTTCTAGCGATTGTGTTTTTGCAATCGGGCATAGACAAAATAATAGATTGGAAGGGCAACCTATCTTGGCTTACGGGGCATTTTGCCAACAGCCCGCTACGCAACATAGTGCCTTTTATGCTCCTGAAAATCACTGTTTTAGAAGTGCTAGCCGGCGCATTATCTGCCATTGGGGTCATTATGCTACTTGTAAGTAAGCAGCCTCTTTTTGCTTTGTTGGGCGCAGAGCTATCCGCCATTACGATTCTGCTGCTATTTTTTGGGCAGCGCATTGCCAAAGACTATGCAGGTGCGGCCACGCTGGTGGGCTATTTTTTGGTAGCACTGTTTGGTATCCTGATTATTTCGTAAGCCCATAAAAAAACGCGTCTTTGGGGTAAGACACGTGTTTGGATGGCATTGTACTGCCTGAGTGGTTAGTGTACAGCACTTAAAAAAGAAAAACTTCCATTTCTTCCTGCCCCAGCTCGGCCTGAATGTGCTGATTTACCGTAGTGGAAAGCTCGTAGCCCACAAAATCGGGCGAAACGGGGAAGGAGCGATGCCCGCGATTGACCAGCACGGCTACTTGTAACTTGCGGATAGGAATTTTCAGGAAGGGCTTTACGCTATGTACGAGTGTTTTACCGGTATTCAGCACGTCGTCCACTAAGATGATGGTCTTGTGGGCGAGCACGTCTTCGGAAAGGCTTACCTGCACCTCGCTTTGCAGCGAGGCGGTCTTATCGAGTACAATGCTGCAAAGCGTGCAGCGCAGGGGGGAATGCGCCTCCACCTGCTCGGCGAGGCGTTGGGCTAGGAGGTAGCCCATTTCCTCAATACCTGCCAGTACTAATTCCGTCTCGTCGAAGTTTTGCTCATAAATTTCGAATGCCATGCGACGAACTTTGCGTTGTATCTCGTCGTGGGCAAGGATTCTGTTTTTTTCTCTCGTCTCCATAGTGGCAAAGTTAGCGCACAAGTTGCAAGTCAATCGTGCGTTTATCGAGATTGGTTTCGGTGATGCGCACACGTACGCGGTCGCCGAGGGCGAAGGTAACACCCGTTTTTCGGCCCACGACCTGCATATTTTTTTCATCGTACGCGTAGTAGTCGCCGGGAATGGCGGCAAGCCGTATCATGCCTTCGCAACGGGTCTCTTCGAGTTCTACGTACATGCCCCATTCGGTAGTGCCCGAAACGAAGCCATCCATTTCGCGATTCAGGTACGACTGCATAAACTCAACTTGCTTGTAACGTATCGAAGCGCGCTCGGCATCGGCAGCACGTTTTTCCATTTCGGAAGATAGTTTGCACTTTTCTTCGTAGTCGGCAGGGTTGGGGGAGCCCTGCCCGTCGAGATAGTGTTGCAAGAGTCGGTGCGCCATCATGTCGGGGTAGCGGCGAATGGGCGAGGTAAAGTGTGTGTAGTGTGCAAAGCCTAGCCCGTAGTGGCCAAGTGGTTCGGTGGTGTATTTCGCTTTTGCCATTGTCCGGATTGCCTGACTTTCCAAAATATTTTGTTCGGGCTTGCCTTCTACGGCGCGACTGAGCTGGTTGAACGAGGCAGCGATTTGCTTGGGTTCGGTAGATATTTTATAGCCCAAGCGGCTGGCGAAGAGGGCAAAGTTTTGCAGCTTTTCCGGGTCGGGCAAATCGTGGGTACGGTACACCATGGTGGGTGATTTTTCCTCTCCTTTTTTGCGTTTCTGGAACACGAACGTTGCTACTTCGCGGTTGGCAAGTAGCATAAACTCTTCGATGAGCTTATGAGCCTCTTTGCGGATTTTGGGCCGCATACCGAGGGGCGTGCCGTCGTCGGCCAACTCGAAGTAAAACTCTACCGACTCGAAGCCGATAGCACCGTGCCGAAAACGCTCGTCGCGCAGCAAGAGGGCAAGGCGGTTCAAGGTATTGATTTCTTGGGCGAATAGTCCCTCGTTGGTTTCTATGCGCTCTTGTGCTTGCTCGTAGGTAAAGCGTTGGTCGGAGTGGATGACCGTGCGCCCAAACCATCGGCTGTGTAGCTGTGCCTGTTCGTCGAGTTCGAAGATGGCCGAGAAGCACAGCTTATCTTCGTGCGGGCGCAGCGAGCAGAGGTTGTTGGAGAGCTTTTCGGGTAGCATCGGAATAGTTCTATCCACCAAATATACGGAGGTTGCGCGAGCAACAGCTTCTTGTTCGATGCTCGTACCTTCTCGTACGTAGTGAGTTACGTCGGCAATGTGTACGCCAATTTCCCAGTGTCCGTTATCGAGTTTGCGTATAGAGAGTGCGTCGTCGAAGTCCTTGGCTGTTTCGGGGTCAATCGTAAAGGTGGTAATACCGCGCATGTCGCGCCGTTTGGTTATTTCTGCCTCGCTAATTTCCTCAAGGATGCTATTGGCGGCAGCTTCTATCTCTTCGGGGAACTCGAACGGTAGGCCGTATTCAAACATAATCGCATGGATTTCCACATCGTGCATACCGGCTTTGCCCAGCACACGCACCACTTTCCCTTCTGGGCTGGCGTTGTCTTTGCTCCAATCGGTTACTTCTACAATCACGCGGTCGCCGTGGGCAGCTCCTAGCGTGGCTGCTTTACCAATAAACACATCGGTATAAATTTTTCGATTGCTCGGCACGAAGAAGGCGTATCGCGCCGATAGCTCGATATGCCCTACCATTTGCTCATTTTTCCGCTCTAGCACGCGCTTTACTTCTGCCTCTTGGCGGTTTTTGCGCTCGCTCGTATAGAGCACAAACTCCACGATATCGCCGTGTATGGCACCGTGTAGGTTGTGCGTACTTACCCATGCGTCTCCTTCTAGTTCTTCGGAAATAATAAAGCCGAAATTTGGATTTACATGGTCCACCCGACCGGTCAGAAAAACCATTTTCTGCATGGATTGATAGTATTTATCCGAAATCTGGCGGACGATGCCCTGTCTGGTCAGTGCTTCTAGCAAAGCCTTGAGTTCTAGTTTATCCACATTGCTCGATAGGTGCAATGCCGTAGAAATTTGGTTAACTGAGTAGCGGTGTTGGGGTTTTGCATCGAGAAACCGTACCACTACATTGGGGGTAAGGCTCACGTTGTGCGTGTGTTGTCCCCTATTTTTTTTGGGGGCAGATGTTTTTTTTCTTTTCTTCATAAAATTTGGATGTAAAAATATGCTGAACTCCTCGGTAAAGACCGTGCAGGGAGTTTCGTGTCGTATTTCTGTGCTCTTTTGGTACAGTTT
>CAYUJH010000070.1:0-8849 GCA_964444995.1 uncultured Roseobacteraceae bacterium
CTTCCGCGACTACTGGATCAAGCGCATCGCCCGCATCATGCCGCTGTACTGGTCGTTGCTGACCATGGTCATGCTGACCTACATCTGGGCCAACGAGTGGGTGGGTAACACCTACCGCTGGAACTTCGGAAATCCGTTCGAGGGGGGAAATACATCTACCAATGCAACACCTACCAAGACGTATAACACGCCGGGCAACTATTTTGTCAGTCTTGAAATCACCACACCGCAAGGGTGCGTATCGTCTTCGATACAAGAAATCGTCGTTACCGGAGGCGAGCCTACTGCCGAGCCAGATTTTGCTATCAGTCCTGCCAACCAAACCTGCGTGTTCAACAATGTGCAAGTAACGGATATGTCGCGGGGGTACGAGCAGCAAGAACGGCGCTGGCATTTTGGGCAAGATGCCGTTCCGGCGGGCACAGTACAAGGTATTCGCCCCGATGCCGTGTATTGGACTACGCCGGGGCAGAAGCGCGTCGTATTGCGTATAAATGCTGGCAACAACAATCCGCGCACAAAAGCCTACTCGCAGCTGTACGAGGTTTCTCCGTACCCAAATGCCTTTTTCGAGCAAGAAGGCAACGCCTGTGCCGTCCCTGCGACGCTTACCTTTGTGCCGCGTGCGCAGCCGGGGAACTACTACGAGTGGCTATTCCGCGATGGCGGCACAACAAGCACCCAAACGTCGAGCCAGCCCACTGCGACCTTCAATAACAATGGCAGTGCGCAACTTACCGTTGTAAACAACGGTTGCCGCTCGGTGATGGTGCGCAATGTGAAGATAAATGCGGATTGCAACGCGCTCAATGCTTCTATTGTGGTACGCCCTGCACGCGAAGATTGTGGTTTACAACAATTTATTGTAGAAGGATACGCCACCGGCGAGGTAACTACATGGAGTTGGAACTTGAACGGAGGCACCGCATTCGACCTAAACATGAACCCCACCGCCACAAACAGCGCAGGGCCTTACCTCATTACCTATCCTCCGGCGGCAACAGGGCCGCACGTGATAGAACTTACCATATCCGGGCCAAGTGGCACAAACGTTGTACGTGCAGAAATGAATATTTTACCCAAATAAGTAGTTCTTTCCGCCGTTTTTTTATCATTGGTACAAAACGTGCCCTCACGAACATATATCTGTTCCTCCACCTACTAAGATAGAATCGCCTTGCGTTACGTTATACTTTACGTTTTCGGATTGTTGCTTTGCCACCCGCTTTGGGCGCAGGACCCTCAATTTACGCAGTTTTATGCTGCGCCACTATATCTGAACCCTGCTTATACAGGGTCGAACGGAAATATTCGTGCTGCTATGAACTACCGCAATCAGTGGCCCGGTACCGATGCGCAATCGGTAAGCATGATGGCTTCCTACGACCAATCTTTGCCCACCATACGCAGCGGAATAGGCATTTTGGCTAAGCGCGACGAGCAGTTCAACAACTTGGGCAGCACCTTCCGCTCGCAGGAGTTGGCACTCTCCTACTCGTATGCAATTAGCATAACGGAGGGCTACACCATACAGCCAGCCATACAACTAGGCTATGTAATTCGCGACCTCGACTTTAATTCGTTCCTCTTTGGCGACCAAATCACTGACCGAGGCATTACCACCAACCCAACCGCCGAGCAATTTACCACCGACCGGCTTGGCTACTTCGATGTTTCCACTGGTTTTTTGGTGTTTTCCGACCGATTTTGGTTTGGTGCCGCCGTGCATCATCTCAACGAACCGGGGCAGTCGTGGTTAGGCGGTATTCACCAGCTCCCTATGAAAACGACCGTACATTTTGGGTACGTAATTGCCACCAAAACGAGCAGAAGAAGAAGACCCAACCTCGACGACGGAACAATTATCCCCGTATTGCAGTACCAAGCACAGGGGCGTTCCGACCAATTTAGCGCAGGTTTTTATGCTAACTTTCGCCCAATAGTATTTGGTGCATGGTACCGAGGCTTGCCCATCAAACGGTACAACCAAACCATCCACAACAACGACGCTATCGCCGTACTTTTTGGCATTTACCTCACCCAAGTTACCCTTGCCTACAGCTACGACCTGACCGTCTCACAACTTTCCCCGATTAGCCGAGGTGCGCACGAACTCTCGCTCACCTTCGACATCAAGCCGAAAGACAACCGAAAGCAGCCCCGCCGAGGCTATCGAGGGCCTAGCAATGCCCCTTCTCCGTGGCGCAGGCGTTTTTAAATTATAACTTACTGATAATCAATAAAAAAAGGCATTTTTTGAAAATAGCACAACTGCCTTTGTGTAAATTTATTGTCAGTTCATTTCATTATTATTCTGAAAAAAGGCATATTTGAGTACATTCACATAAATTGTACTGCAAACCCCGTATGCCATGTCAGAAAAGAAAGAAGAGCGAAGAGCCGCCAGAAAGCTTCGCAAAGCCAACCGCAAACAACGCCGCCTTACGCGCCGCGCCGAACGACAGGCCCGTCGTGCCGCTCGCCGAGAAGGCCGCGTAAGCCTTAAAGTAACCATTGCTGAAAAAGTGAACCGATTTCTCGACCACGAGTTCGAGAAAATTCAGCAAGAAAAGCAACAAGCACTTGCCAGCGGAGAAAACCTACAAAGTGCCCAAAAATTGCAAGACCCCAAAGTATTACTCGGTCAGTATTTATTGAAGGCGGCCGCCCGCAGCGCAAGCACCGGCTTTCTCCCCGGCCTGATGGGTATGGTTACTATCGTCCCCGAAATTGTGGGCAACCTCAAAAATCAACTGCGGATGGTTTATGACATAGGCGTGGCAAACGGTTACCCGCCCGATACCCACAAAGACATCATTTTGTATGTCTTCCTCGACTCGCTCGGCAAGCGACTTACCGGCTTTGGCATTCGGCAAGACAACAAAATCATCGTCAAACCGAACGACATGAACACCCTTTCGTACATAGGGAAGATTATTGCGGGCTATGCGGTCAGCCAGTTGGTGCGTTCGCTGGTTTGCAAGTGGCTGCCCGGCGTAGGGGGAGTCGCGCTCACGGCATGGGCGCAGCAAAGCATTTTTAAAATTTCTAACAATGCCAATGCGTTGTTCCAGCACGAAATTGTCCTCGGCGAGCCTACCGCCCCAAGTACCGCCGACGAAGCACGTCTCGTACAAACCGACGAGCAAGCTACCGAAGAAGAGCGCGACGATGCCGATTTTATAAAGTTTCTGACCTTGATAGACCTTGTACGCCAAGACGGAAAAGTAGGCACAAAGGAAAAAGGCTTATTTTTGCAGATGATGCAAAACTCGGATTTTGAGGACGACGAAAAAGCAGAACTTCTTTCCCTGCTCGATAGCGACGAAGACCTTGACCCCGACCTCTCCTTTTTAAAAGAAAACAGCGACGACGTAGCCGCACTCATGTTCGACCTAGTGGCACTCACCATGGCCGACGGCGTACTGCACGAGCAAGAATCGGCCTATTTGTACGACATCGCCGAAGAACTTGGCTTTCCGGAAGAGCAACTCAAAGGGCTACTAGATGCATAAACCGCCTCGCGTATGCCTTGTCTGTCTATATTCTGTAAATCATTTACGCTTAACAATTTCGCACAATGAGCCATTTTTATAAAACTTCCCTACTAATTTTTGCACTGTGTGGGTGCATATCGCATGTGTTCGGGCAAGATAATTCCCCTGAAAACAAGGAAAAACCCTCACACGAGAAGAAAGTAGTTTCTAAAGAAGGGAAGGTCTATTGGAACAAAGATCTGCCCGTCTATTTGTTTGTATCGAGCAAACCAGAGGGAGGCGATATGATTCGGTTAGAGAGTAGAAGCACACCAAAATATGCCAACCCGATGTACTTTGATACCGAAGGTGTAAACTTCATACGCCACCAATGGGCAGTGGATCCGGAAACGAAGCAGGCCATACAGCCCGAATTGGAAGTGCTTTTTGAAATTTATAGCGACGGACTTGCTCCGGTGACCAAGGCGCACGTAGTATCTGAAAACCGCTACCAAGAAGGGGGGATAACGTATTACGGTGGCAAGGTAAGCGTTGCGCTCAGTGCGGAAGATGCCATGTCGGGCGTAGATGCTATTTACCAAGTAGTGAACGGAGTGCAGTTTGTAACCTACAAGCAAGCTATTGAAATTACGCAAGGCGGAGAGCACAGTGTGAAGTACTATGCCGCCGATGTAGTGGGGAATGTAGAAGAAGTAAAGGAGATAAAGTTTGTGCTCGACACTACCCCTCCCACCGCCTCGCACCGCGTAGAAGGCACACAGCTCGATGACGTGCTCGGCGCAAATGCCGTGCTGCACCTCGACCGCGAAGATGCGGCTTCGGGGCTAAAGCGCACCTTGTATAAATTCAACGACGAGGCGGAGAAGGTCTATTACGGCCCTGTTTCGTTGAGCGTACTCGGCGATGGCGAACATACCGTTACCTACTATGCCGAAGACAACGTGGGAAACAAGAGCACTCCTCAAACTTACTCGTTTTACCTCGATAAAACACCTCCGCGCATCGTATCAATCGTGCAGGGCGACCGATTCAACAACCGAGGGCGCAGCTATCTCTCCGGCCGTAGCAAGTTAAAACTCGTTGCCAACGACAACAAGTCGGGTGTGGACAAGGTGTTCTACCAAATCAACGGCGGTGAGTTTAAAGAATATACAGACCCCTTCCCTATCCAACGCTCACAGGGAAATCTTTCCGTAGTGTTCTACGCAACCGACAAGGTGGGTAACAAAGGCAGTGCTGCCACCGACCGCAGCTTGGGCGAGGTTTATCTCGACCTGACCGCCCCCAATGTAAGTTATTCCGTTGTGGGGCCTAAAGTTACAAGCCGCGACACAGTCTTTGTAAACGCCGAAAGCCGTATTCGTCTTTCCGCAACCGATGCCGAGTCGGGTGTGCAAAAAATGCTCTACAACCTCGACAACACCAGCGAAAACGAGTACAGCGAGCCTTTCGCTATTACGGGTGCAAACGGAGCGCATACGTTTACCTATTCTGCGCTCGACCAAGTGTATAACCAAATCGTACAAGACCAGCTGGTGGTGTTAGATACGGAAGGGCCGGAAGTGTTTTTCCACCCTAGCGTGCAGCGCATTGCCACGCAACGCTACGAGAAAAACAACCGAGAAGTGGATGTCTATGCCGGGGATACGCAATTTTACCTAGCGGCTACCGACGCACTTGTGGGCGCAAAACAGATTTTTTACAAGCTCGACAACGCCAAAGAGCGGCTCTACACAACGCCAATTATCATTACAAAGAAGGGATTTCGGGAACTGACCGTCTGGGCAGTGGACGCACTGGGAAACAAAAGCGAGGAACGCGTTTTCGAGTTTGTCATTCAGTAACAAAACCATTAATAGAGCAATTTCTTCGAGCGAAAAGGGCTTCGTACCTGCTACATAAGCAGCGTATGAAGTCTTTTTTCGTGCGTTTCCAGCATTTTCCAATATACAATCGGAATTTCTTGTACCGCCTGTGCGGGCAGGGCGTACAGAGCCACGTCGGTAGTTGCTAAGGCATCAAACTGCTGTTGTTTGCCATTTAGCACGGCATCTCCTCCAAAAAACTCGGTATTTTGTAAAGAAGCCGCCACGCAGCCATCTATCTGCAACGTCATTTCTCCTTCTTTGATAAGATAGAGCGTAGCAGCACGTTGCAACGCAAGCGTTTCTCCTTTGGCGAGGGTGCGCTCGGTAAGCTGGCGAGCTACCTTCATCATGATGGGAAAGGAGACAATTTCGCCAAAAAGCCATGTATTTTTCAAAAACAAAATATGTGCTTCCATGCGCTGCAAACCACTATACAAGCCGTGCCGGTTGATGAACTCTCGGTAGGCAGGCACGGGGATAGTAAGTGCGTGGATGTTGCTTGCTGCCCAGTAGGTCTCTGCGGCGGGCTGCCCGTAGTAGCCACTATAAAAACTAATGAGCGAACCGGCCGAAAAAGTCTGAATGCCCTCTACACGCGTATTGGCAAAACCTACCGAACCTGTGAGCAACAGATAGACATGTTGCACGGGTTCTCCTTTTTTAAATAGCACCGAGCCGGCATTAAATTGCTGCATGGGCTGATTGAGTAGGTAGTTAATTTCGTGGGCGGGGATTTCGGGGAAATAGAACTGCAAATGCTCCCGTGCGGCATCGAGCAAGTAATTTTGAACTGTGGGAATCAAGACATCCACCATGCCAAACGCGGCCGAAGAACCTATTTCGCGTTGTTTGAGCGAGAGGGGTTCGTCGGTATGTGCCAAGACCACTTTTGTAGAAGGGTCGTTGGTGTAATCTTCGGCTACACCGTGGATAAGTCCGCCCCCAATATCCACCTTTTTCAAGTCGGCAGGTTCGCTGTATAAATCCTTGATTTTGTGGAACCACGCACGGTCGAGCCGCCCGTTTTCAGTGTCGCCATTGGCAATCTCGTTCCAGATGCGCAGCGAAACGGTGTCGGCGAGGTGGGCATACACCTTGTAGTCCTCCTGCCAGCGCGTGCGAAAGAAAAACAAGTTCGTTTCCACTGGGTGTGGCGAGTAGCTGGGGCGCACCTCTAGGCCACCAATGTCGTTCCATGCGTCCATTTCCAGGTCGTGAATATCGAAAAAGGAGGAGAAACTGCTTTCGGGCAGGTCCATCAACGCGCAAAGTTTTTTGGCGACAGCAGCTCGCACCAGCGGTGTGGTGTAATATTTAAAGCGATGGTCTGACCGTGCCAAGGTCGTAAGCCCTGCGAAGTGGTCGTCGTGGCCGTGCGTGTGGAAAATGCCCTCTATTTCATTCACACTGATACCCAAATAGTTGAGGCAGGTCATTATGTTTGGGCCGGCATCTACCAAATAAATTTTTCCCTGAAACATAACAATGCTCGACATACAGGGCCGGTTAATATCCCAGCCATTTCCTTCGCCCGAATGGATGACTGCAAAATATTCGCGGGGTAGCAAATGATAGCTTAATTTGTAGGGAGCTTCGTATTTTTCCTCCGGCGTTAAATTGAGATTTACCGTAACAGACTCGCCCTCGTAGCAGATGCGATAGGTGTTGAACGCTTCACGGGAAATGCTCGCCCCGTTGCGTAGGGGTACTTCGTGCTGCTCTACGATGCGCTGCTCGAGCAATACTTCGGGCGGGGTGATTTTCCCAAACGAAAAGTACTGCTTCACGCGCATAAGGTCTTCGGCAAGTTGCGGGCTTGCCCCAGCGGCTATCATCTCTTCTTTAGAAACCAAACCGTAGTTGCCGCGATAAATATAGCGCAGTTGTGCGGCAACTTGTTCGTGGTTGCCAATGAGCAAGGGCAGCGTGCCATCGTTGTTAGGATGGTTGGGAAGCAACATGCCTTGTAGGTAAAGCATTTGCATAACAGGAAACTCGGTAAGATTGGCAAAGCTACCGTTCTGAATAAGCACTTCGGACAATAGAATGGCGTTAGGGCCTGTTTCGTAGCGCACGCCTCCCTGCTCGACCGTTTCTACCAAACCGCGTTTTTTAAGAAGTTTGATAGCATCCGCCGGGCAACCGCACAAAATGTACAAGTCGGCCTGCGGAATTTCCACCCAATATACGCCGCTTGCTACTTTTATCTTTCTTATTTTCGATGCTGACATAAGGCTAAAAGACTGATGATGTGAGAGTCGGTCGCAGTAAAAAGTTGTGCGCTTACTTTGGTAACTTTGTTTTGAAAAACTTAGTGTGCAGGATGCCTATAAGATGGGTCCGTTAACGAAATACATATCAATTTCGCCTTTATTTTTTGCCTGAATTTTGCCGCGATAGTTGCAATAAAAATAATCTTTGATGTAATCGTACGTAGTTTCTGAGATATTTACGCGGCCTACCTCGCTGCTCGACTCCATACGTGCGGCAATGTTTACGGCATCGCCCCAGATGTCGTAGGCAAATTTTCGTTTGCCCACTACGCCTGCTACCACCGGCCCGGTATGAATCCCGACGCGCAGTTCGAACGGAATCTCTCCTTTGCTGAGTTTTTCTTCGCGTCGTTGGCGCATAAACTCCTGCATTTCCAAACCTGCCTTTACGGCATCGAACGGGTTTGTGGTGTTTTCAAGAGGAATTCCGCCGGCACACATGTACGCATCGCCGATAGTCTTTATTTTTTCCATGTTATGTTTATGAACGATGTCGTCGAATTTGAGGAAACAAATGTCGAGTTCGCGTACAATTTCCACTGGCGTAAGTTGCTCGGCAATTTTGGTAAACCCCTTGAAATCGGTAAACATGACGGTAACCATGTCGTAGGATTTGGGCGAAGCAAAGCCTTTTTCTTTGAGTTCCTCGGCTGTTGCTTTTGGCAAGATGTTAAGCAATAGCTTTTCCGACTTTTCCTGCTCGCCTTGCAACTTCTTACTTTGCGTTTCCAGCGCGTGCTTTTGATGCTCAATTTCTTGCTTTTGGTAGAGCACTTCGGCGTTTTTAGCCGCCAACTTTTTATTGGCCCGTTGCTGGCCTACATAAGCAAACGCTACAAAGATGAGCAATAAGACAGCCAAGACGGCGATGCCTCCAAGCGCGAGGTTTAGGCGTTGCTGGGCAACTTGCCGCGCCTCAATTTCCGAGATATTTTGCTCGAGGGCCAACTTCTTTTCTTCTAGCAAAACGCGCTGCTCTTCTAAGAGCGAAATTTGTTCCTGCTGCTCTTTGCTTTCTCGTTGGCTGCTCGATTGTAGCCGCTGAATGCGCTCGGTTAACGATTCCTCGCGTTTGCGCGCCTCTTCGAGTTCCGACTCCAAGGTATTGAGCGGTGCAGTAAAATCGTTCGAAGGCCCAGCAGTGGCTCTACGTGGCGGGCGTTCAGCCGTGGTGTTCAAACGTGCCAAAAAAATTTGTGCATTTTTTTCGT
>CAYUJH010000071.1:0-7985 GCA_964444995.1 uncultured Roseobacteraceae bacterium
TTTTATTAAAAATGCTGCAAAATATGATTTTCCGATTGTAGAGGCAATTTTATCGGTGCTGCCTTTGTGCGACGTTTTTGTGTTAGCATTGGGCGATAGCGAAGACGAAACGGAGGCGCTCATCGCGCAGATTGACTCCCCAAAAATTCAACTGGTGCGCACGCAATGGGACGACAGCCTGCGCGAAGGTGGGCGCGTATTGGCAGAAGAGACGAACAAGGCGTATCAGGCTATCCCGCCCGATGCCGATTGGTGCCTCTACATCCAAGGCGACGAGGTGCTGCACGAACAGTACCACGCCCCGCTGCGCGAAGCTATGCAACGCTGGAAAGACGCGCCCGAAGTGGATGGCCTGCTGCTCAATTACCGACATTTTTGGGGTTCGTATCAGTACGTGGGTAGCTCGTCGCGGTGGTACCGGCGCGAGGTACGCGTGGTACGCAAACGCGATGACATTTTTTCGTACCGCGATGCGCAAGGCTTCCGCAAGGGCGATAATGAGAAATTGAAAGTAAAACTAACCGATGCGTACATGTACCACTACGGCTGGGTAAAACCGCCGGAAACCATGTTGCAAAAAATAAAACGGGCGAGCGCATTTTGGCACTCCGACGAATGGATTGCCGAGAAACTGGGCAAAAAGCAGGTGTTCGACTACGCCGAAGAGATTGACTCGCTAGAAAAATTTACCGGCACACACCCCACCGTCATGCTGCCCCGCGTGGCAAAACAAGGCTGGACGTTTGAATACGACGTAAAAAATACGCGCTACTCCCTAAAACAACGCTTCAAAGAAGCTATTCGGAAATGGACCGGCTATTATATTGGGGAATATAAAAATTATACGTTGTTGCCCTAGTGTCCGAGAACGTTCATTTTTCGATGATACCCCTTCACTCTTTTTTACTCTTTTTCCGACGCAACCCCCTCGATTTTCCAATGAAAACCTTGCCTGAATTTGCCGCTGCGGTAGAAGCCGCCAATGCGCACGTTGCTGCATACTGTGCGCCTACCCCGCTACTTTACTCACAGGCTCTTTCGCAGCGCACAGGGGCGAAGGTATATCTCAAACTTGAAGCCTTGCAGCCTACCGGTTCGTTCAAAGTTAGGGGCGCACTGCACAAGCTGGCGTGTCTTTCGCCTGCTATGCGCCAAGGCGGGGTGATAACAGCTTCTACGGGCAACCACGCAGCCGCTGTAGCGTTTGCCCTCGCACAGTTGGGCGGTCGCGCCACGATTTTTATGCCCGAAAATACGGCAGCCGTAAAGCGCGAAGCCTTAGCCCATTATCCGCACGTTACGCTTTCTTACTACGGTACGGACAGTGCAGACACGGAGCGCTATGCCCGTACCTTAGCCGAACAGCAGGGAAAACCCTATCTTTCGCCCTACAACGACTGGGACTTGGTGGCAGGGCAAGGAACAGTTGCGCACGAACTGCACCGGCAACTTCCTACGCTCGCCGCCGTCTTTGTACCGATAGGCGGCGGCGGGCTTATTTCGGGCATCGCCGGCTACCTAAAGCACCACCTGCCCAATGTGGCTGTCATAGGTTGCCAGCCTGCACATTCGGCAACGATGTACCACTCGCTACGAGCGGGCGAAATCCTCGAAACCCCGCACCTGCCTACCCTTTCCGACGGCACCGCAGGGGGCATCGAAGCCGATGCACTTACGTTTACCTGCTGCCAGAAGTGGGTAGATGATGTCTTTTTGGTCTCGGAGCAAGAACTATTCAATGCCTTGCGGATTTTGTTAGAAGAAGAGCAACTTTTGGTAGAAGGTGCTGCGGCACTTTCCGTAGCCACGCTGCTAAAACATGCAGCAAACTGGCGCGCAAAAGAGGTAGTGCTCATACTCTGCGGCCGAAAGTTGCCTATGGAAACGCTCAAAAAACTGCTCGCTACGCACGTTGGGGAATAGATCGTAGATACAACCGACGATTTGCATAGGCTGCAGATAGCGTGCTTCGGTTCAATTATAGTTGCTACCTTTCCTGTATATACTGAAATGCACAAGGTTTGCGAAATTTTGGTCTCACAAATCATTCAAAATCAAATCATGTTAATCCTTAAATCAAATAAATCTTGGTATAAAGTCATCTAAAACCATCACGTATGAACCTCGAAAAAATTAAAAAATACAATCACGCGCTCCTTGCCGTACTAGGCTCGGTGGTGTTGGTAATCTCCCTTATCGGGCTGGCTATGCTGCTGTGGTCTATCGCCTCCGACCTATTTTCGCGCCCCGAAAATCGTGCAGAGAACATACTTCTTTCAGAAGAGCGCGCCGATGCGCTCGCCCAACAAAATGTGCGGCAGCAGGTAATTTCCTACGACAGCCCGTGGCTTGCCGACTCGGTCAACTTGGTGTATATCGTGCCGGTGGGCATGCGTATGCTCGATGAGCCCGAGGCAATTTCCGATGCCGAACTACCCACCTATGGCATAGAAGTAGCACGCAGCGTCCGCAGTAAAAAATACACATATTACGGCACTTTTGTAAACCTTGTTTTGTACGACCATCGCAACGGCACGTCGTGGAAAATTTCCGAGCAACGGGTCTTGGGAAGCGATTTTCAGGTAGAATACCTGCCCGATGACATTTTGCTCACCTTCCGAGCCGCGCAAAAAGATACCAACGCCGACGGCTTGGTTACGCCGAACGATTTCATGGGCCTTTTTGTCTATTCGTTTAAAAATAAGTCGCTGAAAATAGCCAATCAAGAGGGAGCTACCGTACTGAGTTACGAGCGCGTAGAAGACTCCAAAGAATTTCTTGTAGTATTGGGGATAGACCGCAACCAAGACAAGCGTTTTACCGACCACAAAGAGCCCACACAGGTAATGCGCTACCACGCCGAGCATGGCACATTCGAAAACCTCGTGAGCGCGGAGCTATCGGAAGAGCTTCAGCGTATCCTCGACCGGAGCGGGAAGTGAGTACAGGTGCAGCGATGCTGACTTGGTAGAGCCGAGAAAAATCCTTCAAAATTTCTCCCTACCTTTGGCTTTCTTTTTGGCAACTTGAGCACATCTTCCTTTTATGAATTACCTTTCCGCAGAGCAAATTGGCAAACGATACGGCGAGCGAGCCTTGTTTGAAGACTTATTTTTTGGCCTTGAAAGAGGAAAAAAAGCCGCCCTAGTTGCCGACAACGGCGCGGGGAAGTCCACCCTGCTACGCATACTTACTCAACACGAAACGCCCGACACGGGAGCAGTCGCCTACCAAAAAGACCTCACGGTAGGGTACTTACCCCAAGAGCCTGTCTTCGCACCTAACGATACGCCACTGTCGTATATTTTCCGTGCCGAAACACCCCTCATGCAGGCACTAAAAGCCTACGAAAAAAGCCTTGCCGACTACGAAGCCGACCCTTCCGACGCGCACACCGATGCGGTGCAGCACGCCACGGGAGTCATGGAAGACCTCAAGGCATGGGATTTTGAGCTAAAGGTGAAGCAAATCCTGTCGCTGTTCCGCATACAGCGGCTCGAACAGCCCGCCGCCGAGCTATCGGGTGGGCAGCGCAAACGCATCGCCCTAGCTCGTGTACTGATTGAAGCGCCCGACCTGCTCATCCTCGACGAACCAACCAACCACCTCGACCTCGACATGATTGAGTGGCTCGAAGACTACCTCTCGCGCCAACAGCTCACCCTGCTGCTCGTTACCCACGACCGCTACTTTCTCGACCGCGTCTGCGATGAAATTTGGGAACTCGAAGGCGGAAAACTCTACAAACACGCCGGCAATTATGCCTACTTTCTGGAGAAAAAAGCCGAGCGCGAAGCCATCGAAGCACAAGGCGTAGAGAAAGCCCGCAACTTAATGCGCAAAGAACTCGACTGGGTGCGCCGGATGCCCAAAGCACGCGGCACAAAGGCCAAATATCGGCTCGATGCCTTCGAAGACTTAAAAGAAAAAGCCACCGGTGCGCAGCGCAAAGACGAGCTAAACCTGCAAGTGAAAATGAGCCGCTTGGGTGGGAAAATCTTGGAAGCCAAGCACCTCAAAAAATCGTTTGGCGACTTGCCCATCCTCGAAGATTTTAACTACACCTTCAAACGCAAAGAGCGGGTGGGCATCGTAGGGCCAAACGGCGTGGGAAAATCCACGTTTTTACAGCTCCTCACCGGCAAAGTTGCTCCCGATAGTGGCGTACTAGAAACAGGGGAAACCGTTGTGTTTGGCTACTACACCCAAGAAGGCCTGCAACTCCCCGAAGACAAGCGCGTCATTGATGTAGTCAAAGAAATTGCTGAGGTAATTCCCGTAGCCAATGGCAGCCAGTTAACCGCTTCGCAGTTTTTAAACTCGTTCATGTTTCCGCCCAAGCGGCAGTACGAGCGCGTGGCAACCTTGAGTGGGGGCGAGCGTCGGCGGCTGTATCTGCTTACTATCCTTATCAAAAACCCTAACTTTCTTATCCTCGACGAACCTACCAACGACCTCGACCTTGCCACAATGACCCGCCTTGAGGAGTTTCTTGAAGAATTTGGGGGCTGCTTACTCGTAGTTACGCACGACCGTTTTTTTATGGATAAAATCGTGGACCATCTCTTCATTTTTGAGGGCGAAGGCGTAGTAAAAGATTTCAACGGCAAATACAGCGAATACCGCGACGTAGTGCAAGAGCGCGAGCGCCTTGCCCAAGAAGCCGCAAAAGCCGCAAAAAAGGCGAAGGAAACCCACACCAATGCACCCACTGAGCAGAAAAAAAACAAACGCTCGTACAAAGAGCAACAAGAATACGAAGCCCTAGAAGCCGAAATTGAAGTGCTTGAGCAGCAAAAAGCAGCCCTAGAAGCTAAGTTGAACGGCGGAACTACCGACCACGCACAACTCCAACAATGGGCGCAAGAAGTAGGGCAACTTATGGAGAAAATTGACGAAAAAACGATGCGTTGGCTCGAACTATCCGAACTTGCCTAGGTCTCCGCCCCGAAACCTTGTAGGAAAAGAAGGGGTTATATAGGCAGAAACCCACTATTTACACACCTTAAAATAGAGAAATAATGACAACCGTTTTCTTAGCCATTGGCGCCATTGGGCTGTTTTTTATATTGATGGCAGTTCGCCTCATTTTCAAAAAAGATGAAGAATTTCGTGGTACATGTGCCTCGCAAAGCCCTTTCCTCAACAAAGAAGGTGTGCGCTGTGGCGTATGCGGCAAAGACCCCGCACAGTGCGACAGTAAAACGAGCGAAAAAGAGCCTACTATCGCCTAAGCACGCACCGCATTCGATGCCCCCCGCACAGCACGTTGGGGGGCTTTTTCGTTTGCATACCTCTGCATTTTTTTCCTGTGCATATCTTCTTCGTATCCGAGGGAAAACGAACGCACACTAGCCATCCTTTCGCAATGTCAACCGCCTCTCGTCGTTCCAAAAGCATGATTGTCCTCTACGCACTTCTCGGTTTTGCAGTCGTACTGTTAGTTTTTATGTATTTTTTCCCTGCCCAAACAGAGGATAAAATCGCATGGGACAAAGAAGAGGAAATAGTCTTTCGCAGTGATTTTTTTGAGATAGTCAGCCGCCCTAGACCGGGGAAAGCACGCACCTATCCGGGAGCGCAACTCCTATGTAGCAACAAGCGCGTAGTTTTGTTGCAAAAGACACTCTGGGGAGGCAAGCTCATCGTCGTAGAAGGCTATGCACTTGCCGATAATCCGCCTGCCGAGTGGGCAGAGAAACGCGTATGGGGAAACGTCCCCCTGTACCAACTTTACGCAGACAGCATACTACAAACGGGCACGCATACCTTTGAAATCCGGCCGTTTGGTGGGCTAGTGGAGCACACCTTGCACCTAGAAAAAGTCGCAGAACCGGCGCAGTTTGCCCAGCAGCTCGCCCAATGGCGCGAAGCATTGGCCAACTAGTTGCGTTAGTATAAGCAATTTGCACAAATCTTATGCGCGGATACACAGCCACTACTTTTCGGAAAGTCTTGGCTTCTAAAAGTCCATGTAAGCCACTCCATTTTTTTGATATATTAGCCGATATTCTTTACGTCTCAACAAGCGCCTATCACGCCATGAAAAAACACCTGTATTTTAGCCTTGCGCTGCTCTTTTTTGTTCTCTTGGCTAGTTGCACCCGCGACGAGGTCAGCCCCATACTTTTTGGAACAACCTACTACCCTATTACCCCCGGCCACTACGTAATCTATAAAGTAAAGCGCATTACCTACAACGAATTGGCCGACAACGAGTTAGAAGAATTTGAACGCAAAGAGGTCATTGTAGGGCCATTTACCGATGCCTCTGGCCGAGAAGTGCACCGCCTCGAACTCTTTGCACGCGCCGACGCCTCCGAGCCGTGGCGTATGGATTCCGTATGGACGGTGCGCAAAGAGCCTGCACGGCTGGTCCGCGTAGAAAATAACGAGCCATTCGTTCGCCTCGTCTTTCCTGCACACGACGGGGCTACGTGGAACGGCAACGCCCTCAACGACTTCCCCGCCGAAACCTTTCGCGCCGAGGTCCCCGACGCGCCTTTTTCGCTGGCTGCGGGTAGTTTCTCGCGTCCTATTCGCGTGGTACAGCGGCAAGACTCCAGTATTGTCAATCGCGATGTACGCTTCGAGGTCTATGCCGAAGGCGTGGGAATGGTGTACCGAAAAATAGAGGTCTATCAGTACGTAAATAACTTTTTAAGCCCTTTCTATGGACTAGACTCGATTACCGGTGGGCTATTTGTGGAGCAGACGGCACTCTCGTGGGGGGTAGAGCCGCCACGAGAATGACAATACAAGGTATTTGGGTACACACTTATTTTACCAATTTTTGTTGTAACAAATAACGCAAAAACCACACTTTTCACTCCTTTTTAAAAAAATATTGAAATTTTGTTTGGAATTTACTTTTTCACTTTCGTACTTTACAACACGAACAGCACGGAGCAAGGCTCATACCGCTCCTGCAACACGGTAAAACAACGCATCAAATAAACGCATCATCTGTACGTATCATGAAAGTGCTCATTACCCTTGTCAACCTAGTCGTTCTGCTCGTCATTCGTGGCGAAAGCAGGTTGATAGTGGTATAGCTCAAACAAACGTTTGCATATTCAAGAGCCATTATCAACCGATAATGGCTTTTTTCATAACTAAAATAAAGAGTGTGTATGTATTATAATCAGGAAACCATCGTATTTCATAATGGGCAGTTTGTACCGGTTGCCCAAGCGTCGGGAAATTTATTTTCGCAGTCGCTGCACTATGGCAACGGTATTTTCGATGGGCTTCGCGCCTACAACACGCCACTAGGGCCACACATCTTCAAGGCACGAGAGCACTTTGAGCGCATGGCCAAAACCGCCGAGTTGCTGCAAGTCGAACTGCCCCACTCGCCCGAAGAACTGACGCATTTCACCTACGAACTGCTCGAACGCAACCAACTGACCGATGCATACATCCGGCCGCTGCTTTATTTCGGCAGTAACATGAAGCTGATGATGCCTACGCAAGAGGCAGGCTTTTTCATGGCAGCATGGCGATGGGGGCGCTACCTCGGCAACGACCTGCTCGACGTGATGCTCTCCTCATACCAACGCCCTCACCCGCGCACCACCGCGATTGAATCTAAAATTACGGGGCATTACATCAACTCCATTCTAGCCACCACCGAAGCCAAACAACTTGGCTACGACGAGGCTATCCTCACCGATACCGATGGCTTTGTGGCTGCTGGCTCGGTTGCCAACATCTTTTTCGAGAAAAATGGTCGGCTTATCACCCCGCCCAAAGGCAACATCTTGCCGGGCATTACCCGCGCCACCGTGTTTGAACTCGCCGAGGAACTAGGCATCGAACTAGAAGAAAGGCTGTTCGCCCCCGAAGAATTTGCCGAAGCCGACGGCGCATTTTTTGCCGGTACGGCTGCCGAAATTTCCGGTATTCGCTCGTTCAACGGGCAAACCTTCCGCAAACTCTGGAAAAACACCCTAGGGCATACGCTCTTTACCAAATACCGGCAA
>CAYUJH010000071.1:7995-8775 GCA_964444995.1 uncultured Roseobacteraceae bacterium
GATACGTATTCGATTATTTAAGGCAAAAAATTTCTTCTCACACAACGTACTAAACTACAACATTCTTTCTTTTCACCAAAAAATAGCCTGTCTTATCAGATGAACACCACCAAAGAAAACATACTGAACCGATACAGCCGCGTAGTTACCCAAGACCCCACGCAACCCGCCTCTCAAGCCATGTTATACGCCATAGGCCTAACGACGGAAGACCTCAAGAAACCGCAAGTAGGCATTGTAAGCACCGGCTACGAGGGCAACCCCTGCAACATGCACCTTAACGATTTGGCCAAAGACATCAAAGCTGGCATACAGGCAAGCGACCTTGTAGGGCTAATTTACCACACAATTGGGGTCAGCGACGGTATTTCCAATGGCACCACAGGGATGCTCTACTCCCTGCCCTCTCGCGACATCATCGCCGATTCGATTGAAACTGTTGCCGGTGCGCAGTGGTACGATGCGATTGTAACCGTAGTAGGTTGCGATAAAAATATGCCCGGCGCAATGATTGCCCTCGGCCGCATGAACCGCCCCGGCCTGTTGGTCTATGGCGGCACGATTGCTTCAGGATGTTACAAAGACAAGAAACTGAACATTGTTTCGGCCTTTGAAGCCCTCGGCGAAAAGTTTGCTGGCAAGCTCAACGAGGAAGACTATCAGGGTATTATCCGCAACTCCTGCCCGGGCGCGGGGGCGTGCGGGGGCATGTACACGGCTAACACGATGTCGTCGGCAATTGAGGCAATGGGGATGAGCCTGCCGTATAGTTCCTCGAAC
>CAYUJH010000072.1:0-8682 GCA_964444995.1 uncultured Roseobacteraceae bacterium
CGTTCCCAAGCTTATAGAAGAGTTAAAAAAGATTGAGCGCGACGATATTAGGGTCGTAGTGGGCGGCGTAATTCCGCACAACGACTACGACTTTCTCTATAAAGCTGGGGCAAGTGGCATCTTCGGCCCCGGTACGGTCATCGCTGAGGCTGCGATTGAAATTTTGCTGAAGATGATGCAAGAAGAGTCTCCGTCCTCCTAGAGGCTGCGTGCATTTTTTCGTTTGATGGAAAAAACGCATCTTTATCGAATATTTTGGGAAAATTTATACCAAGGTTTACCCGATTTGAGAATTTTCTTCCTTAGAATTACTTGATTTTTTAAAATCC
The DNA here is from genome assembly GCA_964444995.1 of uncultured Roseobacteraceae bacterium. Classification (GTDB taxonomy): domain Bacteria; phylum Bacteroidota; class Bacteroidia; order Cytophagales; family Flammeovirgaceae; genus CAYUJH01. The sequence goes on from CAYUJH010000072.1 coordinate 330, forward strand.
ACAAGCTCTAAACCTCCCAAACAACTTCGTTTTGAGTATGTTTCATTTAAAGTACAGTGTAAAAAAATACTACCCATGGAAAAATTTCACATAGCCGGTCAGGAGTTTGTCCCAGAAGTTTCCTTTGACCCCCACAAAAACGTGCTGAACATTTCAGGAGCCTCGTACCACGAATATACCGATGAGTTTTTCGACCCCATCTTCGCATGGCTCGAAGAGTTCCTTGCCACACCGGGCCGGAGCGTTGTGTTCAATTTCGATATGAACTACTTCAACACTGCTTCTTCAAAATGTTTCTACGATATGTTAGAAATGATGGAAGACTACGTGGACAGCGGGCAAGGCTCGGTAGTAGTAAACTGGAAATATCAAAAAGACGATATTGACATGGAAGAGTCGGGGAAAGACTTCGTAGAAAGCGTGAACCTCGATTTCCGCCTTATCCCCTATAATTAGCAGCTTCCTAGCCCGTTGGCACATAGCTCACTCCTAGGCCGCCTCCAGACGCAATACTTCAAGAGGTGGCCTACTCCATACTTCGCGGCTGTTGAGCAGCCCAATGCCGACCGTGGAAAGCGTTACCAATGCCCATAGCCCTAACAGCGGCCAAACCGGCGGCGCAAAACTCAGTTGGAAACTGAACGTAGCAAGTGCCCAGCCGCCCACAAGCGAGAGCACTAGCCCCGTAAAGGTCGCCAAGCTACCCAAAAGGGCGTATTCAATGGCACTAATCCAAATAATCTGACGGCGGCTTCCGCCCAGGGTGCGTAGCAATACCGCTTCTTGTATGCGCTGGTATTTGCTTGTAGAAACCGAGCCTATTAGCACTACAAAGCCGGTAATGATGCTGAACAACGACATGAACTGAATCACGAAACTGATTTGTGTAAGCACTTCGTCGAGTGTAGAAAGAATGAGGTTCAGGTCAATGACCGAAATGTTGGGATATTTTTCCACGAGTGCCTGCTGAAACTTCCCCGACTGCCCATCGTTTTCGGTGCGGGTCATAATTACATGAAACTGCGGGGCATCTTCGAGTACACCTTTGGGGAATAAAATCGTAAAGTTGGTCTGCACACGCGCCCAGTCCACCTTCCGGATATGCGATACATACGCCGTAAGCAGCATCCCCTGCACGTTGAACACGAGCGTATCGCCCAAACTTGCCTCTATGCTTTCCGCAAAACGTTCTTCGAGCGATACCCCCACGGGCGTACCTGCCAGATGAACCCCGTTCCAAACCCCTGCTACGGAGGCTTCCGAAGCTATGAGGCTATCGCGGTAACTTACCCGAAACTCCCGACGAAAAGTACCCCTGTACCGGCGCAGTGTACTGTCTTGCGCCGCCTGCTGCGCGGTAATTTCGCCAATTTGCTCAAGGCGCATTGCGGCGATGGGCACTTGCTGTATCAGCGGCAAGCCAAAAGAGCGCGTCAGGTCGGCTACTTCGTCGCGTTGCTTGGTCTGAATGTCGAACAAAACCATGTTAGAACGAGCCTCATCTGCCCCTGAAATCGCCACTTCTTGCAACAAAAGATTTTGCGAAAGCAGCAGCGTGCTGATAAGCGCTGTGCCCAATCCCACCGAAACCATTAGCGTAACAGTTTGATTGTTAGGACGAAATAAATTAGCAAGTCCTTGCCGCCATAGATAACTCCACGATGTCGGGAAAAAGCGTTTTACCAGCAATACAAGTCCCCAAGCTGTGCCCACTAGCAGACCAAACGCACCCAAAATAGCCGCTGTAAATACAAGGGCTGCTACCGGTTCTTTCATTTGAAGCAACGTAAAACCGAAGATAAACAACAAAATAGCCGCATAAATCAGTTTGGGGAGGTGGTCGGTTGGGGTCTGTTCTTCTTCCAACGAAGCACGAAGGGTGCGCAATGGCGAAACGTTTCGCACTTTGCTCAAGGGCAGAAGCGCGAACAGCACGGAAATCAACACACCTGTACCTACGCCCAAAAGATTGGCCCGCCACGAGAACGAAATGGGGACTTCTACCGGTAAGATGTTGGCAAATACTTCTGGGAGTAGCCATTGTAGTGCGTTTCCGAGAGCAGCTCCTACGACGGCACCTAGCAGCCCCATCGTACCAATTTGAAGCACGAAAATGGCGAAGGCTTGCGTGCCCGAAACGCCCAAACAACGGAGTACCGCAACGGCACTTAATTTACTGCGTGCATATAAATTTACCGAACTCGCTACACCTACGCAGCCCAACAACAAGGCCATGAACGCCGTAAGGTTTAGGAAAACGGTCAGGTTATCGAAAATACGCCCTACGCTGCGTTTTCGGCTTTCAGAGGTTTCTACGGAATGATTTTCGTAGCGCGTGGGAATGTCTTTTTCTATACTGGAAAGAATTTCCGCACGTTCCTGCGGGTTGGCAGGTAGGTCGAGTATGCGCACATAACGTTTCCATACGTAGCGGCTACCTTTTTGCAGTAAGTTGGTTTCTTCGAGGTATTCGAGGGGGATATACACCGGCGGGGCGACGCTCGAAAATACCTGATTTTGGCCGGGTACTTTCTCTAAGTTTCCTTTGATAAGAAAGGTTACTTCCCCGATGCGAATCGAGTCGCCGGGGCGGGCGTTGAACTGCATAAGCAAGGTGTTATCTACGAGGGCGCTTCGTTCGTTGCGAAACTCCGTACCGGCTTGTTTGGGTTGGGTTTCAAACGCGCCGTAGTAGGGAAAACCGTCGCCCAATGCTTTTACGTTGACCAAGCGCGAGCCGCCGCCGTTGGGGAAATAGACCATCGAAGCGAAGGCAACCTCGTCGGTATAATGCGTCGTGGCCGAGTCGGGCGTAAAGGCCGAGGGGGTGCTGCCACTCGTAACGGCGTAGTCGGCACCGAGCAGTTCTTTCGCTTGCTCGTCCACAGTAGCCTGCAAGTTTTCGCTGAACGAGCTAATGGCGACCAAAGCGGCAATGCCCACTACAATCGAAGAGATGAAGAGGAGTAATTTCTGACGACTCCGACGGCTGTCGCGCCATGCCATCGTAAACAACCACCGCAAAGAGGTCTTATTTTTAGGGAATACGGTCATATTTATACAAATTTAGAGGTAGATTCGTTTACACGGTCTTCTACCACGATTCCCCCTTTCAGGCGCATGAGGCGGTGTGTTTTTTGGGCGAGTTCGAGGTCGTGCGTAACGAGTACGAGCGTAGTACCCATCTCGCGGTTGAGCGTAAAGAGTAGGTTTTCCACTTTGTCGCTCGTTTCCTCGTCGAGGTTGCCGGTGGGTTCGTCGGCAAAGAGGATGCGCGGCCGGTTGGCAAAGGCGCGCGCCAACGATACGCGCTGCTGCTCGCCGCCGGAAAGTTGCGTAGGGTAGTGCCCTAGCCGCGCCTGCAAGCCTACGCGCTCTAGCAGTTCGGCTGCCGTTTTTTGCGCATTTTTCTCGCCTTTCAGTTCCAAGGGAACCATTACGTTTTCGAGGGCGGTCAGGGTAGGCAAGAGTTGGAAGTTTTGAAAGATAAAGCCTACATATTGGCTGCGGACGGCAGCGCGTTGGTCTTCGGTGAGCGTGTCGAGCGTAACGCCGTTGAGAATTACCGAGCCGGCCGAGGCGCGGTCGAGTCCTGCGCAAAGCCCCAGCAGCGTCGTTTTTCCACTGCCCGATGAGCCTACAATCGAGAAGGTTTCGCCTTCTTCTAGGCGGAAGGATATATTTTGGAGGACATCAAGGCGTTTGTCTCCCGAAGTGTAGGTTTTCGAGAGTTCTTTTACTTCTAGTATGCTGTTTTTCATCAAAAAAAATTATAGAGGAGGGATGTTTCTGTAAAAAAACATCTTTGCGCGGCTAAAGTTTTGGAGCAGATGTTACGAAGTGTTGAAATCTTAGCTGATACGCCCCCAATTTAGCCCTTTTTCTTGGCGCATTTTTCGGATTTGCTTGAGCAAAGGCGCGTGCTGTTCGAGCGTAAGCGTAGGGTCGGCCTGCAAGATTTCTTCGGCACATCGCCGCGCTTCTTGCAAAATTTGTGCGTCGCGGGCAAGGTCGGCGAGCTTTAGGTCGAGCACACCGCTCTGCTGCGTACCTTCCAAGTCGCCCGGGCCGCGGAGTTTCAAATCCACGTCGGCAATTTCGAAGCCGTTGTTGGTGCGCACCATCGTATCGAGGCGCACGCGGGCTTCTTTGCTCAGTTTGAAACCGCTCACGAGCAAACAAAACGACTGTTCTGCACCGCGTCCGACTCTGCCGCGCAGCTGATGCAACTGCGATAGCCCGAATTTCTCTGCATTTTCAATCACCATCACAGAGGCGTTGGGGACGTTTACGCCCACTTCAATAACCGTCGTGGCGACCATGATTTTGGTTTCCCCTTTCACAAAACGCTGCATTTCAAACTCCTTGTCTGCCGGCTTCATCCGCCCATGTACGATGCTAATAGGCACGTTTGGGAAGGCTCGGCAGATGCTTTCGTAGCCGTCCATCAGGTTGTTGTAGTCCAGCTTTTCCGACTCTTCGATGAGTGGATAGACGATGTACGCCTGCCTGCCTAGGTCGAGTTGTTTTTGCAAAAAGCCGAAGATGCGCAGGCGGTTTTGCTCGTAAAAATGTAGGGTTTCGATGGGTTTGCGGCCGGGGGGCAGCTCGTCAATCACCGATACGTCTAGGTCGCCGTAGAGGGTCATGGCGAGGGTGCGCGGGATGGGCGTGGCGGTCATTACCAAAATGTGCGGGTAAGCCTCGCTGGTTTTTTGCCACAATTTCGCCCGCTGCGCTACGCCGAACCGGTGCTGCTCGTCTATCACGCACAGCCCCAAATTCTTGAAGTCCACCTTGTCTTCTAACAGCGCGTGTGTGCCAACGATGATAGAGAGCGAGCCATCGCGCAGCGTTTCATCTATTTCTCTGCGTGTGCGCTGTTTGCTCGAGCCGGTCAGCAGGGCAATGGAAATGCTGAGTTTGTCGGCGAGTTCTTTCAGGCCTATGTAGTGTTGGGTGGCAAGGATTTCGGTGGGCGCCATCAAACAGGTTTGCGCGCCGTTATCGAGTGCCATAAGCATACAGATAAATGCCACAATCGTTTTCCCACTGCCTACATCGCCTTGCAACAGGCGGTTCATTTGTTTGCCGCTTTTTATATCGGTAAAAATTTCCCGAATTACGCGCTTTTGTGCCTGCGTGAGGTCGAAGGGCAGGTGGTCGTGGTAAAACGTATGCAACGTGCTAAGTTTATGAAACACTTGCCCGGGAAACTCTATTTTTCGACTGTTTTTTAAGGCGTAAAGGCGGAGTTGAATCAAAAAAAGTTCTTCGAACTTGAGCCGTGCTTGGGCGCGTGCCAAACTTTGTGCGTTTTGCGGGAAATGAATATGGACAAATGCTTGGTTGCGCGGCATCATCTTATACCGTTCCAGCAGCGACTGGGGCAAAATCTCCTCGATGTGCGGGGCGACTTGTTCCAGCAAGGTGTGCATGAATTTGCTCAACGCTTTGCTGTCCAAGAATTTCGCTTTTAGCTTTTCCGTAGTCGGATAGACAGGGTATAGGCCATTGGGTTGGTTTTCTGGGGCGGCTTCGAGCGGTTCTATTTCAGGATGCGCCATGTTGAAATTGCGACCATATTGAGCGGGCTTTCCGAATACGACATAGGGCAGCCCAATTTTAATTTTTTTCTCTATCCACGGGATTCCCTGAAACCAGACGAGCTGCAGCGTACCCGAGGAGTCGGTTAGGGTAGCGTTGAGCCGCTTTTTGCGCCCTTCGCCGAGCAGTTCTATTTCGGTAACGATGCCTTTTACCTGCACGTGGGGCAGTTGGTCGTGCAAATCGGCGATGGCGTAATAAACCGAGCGGTCTTCGTAGCGGAACGGAAAGTGAGAAAGGAAATCGCCAAATGTGAACACTTCTAACTCCTTGTTAAGCAGTTCGGCACGTTTCGGCCCTACGCCTTTTAAGTATTCTATTTTCGTACTTAGCAGTTCCAAGTTATACCACGATTTATGTGCTTTGAGGATATGTAAGACCAAAACTCCTCAAATTATACCAAGATTTACTTGATGTAAGGATTAACATGATTTGCTTGATTTTAAATGATTTATGAGACCAAAATTTCGCAAATCTTATGCGTTTCGGTGTGCTTTGTTTTAGATATATTCCTTACATTTTCACTCTACGCAGACGTAATGCACTGAAAAACAGGGAAGTAGCTCGCTCTATGTTATAGCACTTTTTCATCTATTTCTCCCAAAACAGCCTATATGAATTTCAGTTTCTTGTAGGTTTACTGCTAAAATAGATATTTTTCTGAAAAAATAGGAAAAAAGGTACGCAAACAGTGGGACACACAGATAAATTTCAATCTTTATACCAAGATTCACCCGATTTAAGGATGGACATGATTTGACTTACTTGATTTTAAATAGTTTATAAGGCCAAAATTTTGCAAACCTTATACATTACTGGTATATAACAGAGAGAAAATCTACTGCTAACAGATTTTTTCCGCAAAAAGGGACGGGGTTGACTGGAAGTTCCCGCACTGCGGTAGGCGTAAGAATATGGTTAGTAGAGTTCGTTGAGTTTCATGTACAGGTACTTGTTAACGGCCAAATAAGCACTGCCTGCGCTCACTAGGCCACCCAACAGCATCAACAGAGCGCAGATGAGCGTATTGAGCCAATAATTTTGCAAGACGGCGAGTTCTTCAACCTGTTGCAAGGCATAGCCTAGCAGGAACAGCAAGAATGCGGAGGCAATCGCGCCGCTGAGTACACCTTGCCACCATGCGCGTATCAAAAACGGGCGTTTGATGAAGCCAGCAGTTGCCCCCACAAGCTGCATACTGCGGATTAAAAACCGCTGCGAGAAAAGGGCGAGCTTTATCGCGTTGTGAATCAAAACTACGACGGTTACTAAAAATATCAGCACAAACACACTTAAAAACAGCCCCATACGTGCCAAATTTGCGTTGATTTTGGCGATGAATCGCTCTGCATAGACAACCTCGAATACGCCGGGCAGTGCCTGCAACTCGGTTTGAATCTGCTGCATTTTCGTTTGTGCATGAAAGGCTGACCGGACGTGAATCAGCAGGGCATCGCGCAGTGGATTTTCACCCAAAAATGCAACGAAGTCTTCGCCGGTAGCTTCTGCCATTTCTTTTGCCCAATCTTCTTTGCTGCGAAAACGGATGCGCACTTCGCCGCCCTGCCGGTCGAGGTACTCTTTTTGAAGAAGCGTTTGCTCGAGTGCAGCGCGTTCTTGCCCCGTGATGCTATTGCTCAAAAGTATTTGAATTTCAATATCTTCCTTTAACTTTTGAGTAAGTCGGGAGGCGTTTAAAACGCTCAACGCAAAAAGCCCTATCATAAATAGGGCGGTGGTAATGCTAAATATCACATTGGCAGAAGGGTAGCTGCCTACTGTTTTGCGTTTTTCGCGCTGTAGTTTCATAGCGTTTATTCGGCTTTACATACCCATGCCCTCGCTTCTTCTACGTTCGGAAAAAATCTCGCTTCTAGCAAGTTAGAGGCTTGTTGTTCTTCAAAAGTTTGTTGCAGTGAAATTTCGGCAAATAGGTCGGCGGGTACGGCAAAAGCTATGCGCCGAAGTCCATACCGAGCATACGCTGGGACGATTTCTTTATCGTGCCACTCCTGTACGCTCGGCGTTAAGATGACGTGCCCTTCGGTAGAGTCCACATAAAATCCTTTTGCGGTATGCGTTTTTATGTGCTCCACAAAGCGATGCAATCTTTCTTGAAATTCTTCGGTACTGATGTGTTCGCAGCCTTTGTACCATTTTACAAAAAATACGTTCGCTGTTTCGTCGAAGGCGATGCTGAAATAGACATCTTTTAGTAAGTGTTTCATGTGTTGTATGGCTTTTTTGGTGTACATATGAGGTGAATGACAGTTAGTAGGGGTTGTAAGCGATGAAGATATACTTTTCAAACGATATACGTGGGTAACTCTCTGCAAAAAATAAGAGTTTTACAGACTTTGCCTACCTTTGAACAACGTTTTCATAAAACTTTTAACCATGCGGTATCTTTTTTCGAGTCTTTTACTCGTTTTGGCTTGCGCGAGCGGACACGTTGCGCAGGCGCAACTCTCTTTGTATCCCTTAGGCTCTACGTTGCCAACGCCCACGCTGCAAAATATCCCCTTGGGGCAAGACTCTGCCGTGAATCGGGTTCTTACCTTGCCGTTTTTTGAAGATTTTAGCGACTACGGCACGCGCAATGTGCCCGATTCGGCATGTTGGACGATGGAAAGCACGGCGTTTGTCAATAACACGATGAGCCAGTTGCCCCCTTCTGTAGGGATGGCTACTTTCGATGGGAGTGCGCCCGACGGCCAACCCTACGACGCCACAGAGGTTACAGCTA
>CAYUJH010000073.1:0-8654 GCA_964444995.1 uncultured Roseobacteraceae bacterium
GATTTTGAATGATGTATGAGACCAAAATTTCGCAAACCTCATGCGCTTCGGTATAGATTTCTGCTTTTTCTTTCTTGTTCGATGCACACACCTGCTGCTTGGTTACAAAAAAAGGTGCTCAAAGAGCACCTTTTTTCCTCAAACAAACTATTAAATAGCCAATTAAAAACCAATGCCGTAATAGGCTTTTTCGCCATCGGGATATACTCCCTCTATCAACATGCCTCCCTTTATATTGGTAAGCATATTGCGCAGGTCTTCGCTAGAAGAAACGGGCTTTTTGTCCACATGTGTGATAATGAACCCTTCCTGAACGTTGGCGGCTTTTAACTTTCCTTCTTTCACTTTAGCAACTTTGATGCCTGAATTGATTCCGAGTTCGGCAAGTTCGGCATGTGTAGCTTCTTCTACCTCAGCACCTAGCTCTGCGATAAGCAATTTGTCGCGGTCGGCGCGGGTGATAATTTCGGTCGTCTGGCGGTTATTTTTAAGTGTAACGCGGACGGTCTGTACCTCGCTACCGCGCTTGAGGGTAACGTTGATTTCGTCGCCGGGGCGATTACGCGCTACGATTTCTTGCAACTCCGACACGTTATTGACTTTCGTTCCCTCAATCGCCAAAATGACGTCGCCGCGTAGAATGCCTGCATCGGCTGCCCCGCTGCCCGGGTTCACGCCTGCAATATACACGCCCTCTATCACCTCAAGGCTTTCGCTTTCCGCCAACTCAGCGTTTACATCAATGATGCTTACCCCCATCAAGGCGCGTTGTACCTCGCCGTAGCTGAGCAAATCGTCCATGACCTTGCGCACAAGGGTTACGGGTACGGCAAACGAATAGCCCGAATACGAGCCAGTGTTCGTAGCAATAGCCGTATTGATGCCAATGAGCCTGCCGTCCAAGTCCACCAAAGCGCCGCCACTGTTGCCCGGATTCACCGCCGCATCGGTCTGTATGAACGACTCGATGGAGTAGTTGCTGCGCGAGCGTAAGATATTGATACTGCGTGCTTTCGCGCTTACAATTCCTGCCGTAACGGTAGAGGTTAGGTCGAACGGATTGCCCACGGCGAGTACCCACTCCCCTATTTTAATGCCGTCAGAGTCTCCGAAGGGTACGAAGGGCAGTCCTTGGCCCTCTACTTTGAGAAGTGCTAGGTCGGTTGTGGGGTCTGTACCTACTATGGTAGCCTCGTAGCGGCGTTTGTCGTTAAGGACAACCTCTATCTTACTTGCCCCCTCTACCACGTGGTTATTGGTGGCAATATACCCGTTGTCGGTAATAATAACACCCGAACCGGACGACATTCGCTGTCCTCGGTTGCCGTAATATCCGTCCTCGCCGCGCTCGCCAAAAAATTCGCGGAACATATCTTCTACCGAGTTTTTCCCAAATTGAGCCGCTGTCCCGTTGTAGGTTGTTTTGATATGCACTACGGCTGGCGTTACCCTTTCGGCAGCCGCCACAAAGTTCAAACCGTCGGGGACTACGTAGTTGCGGTGCGCATCGACCGTACCTGCACTGTCCTCTGCCAGAAAGCGGGATAGCACCACATTTTGGCGCTCTTCGAGGCTCTGCGTAGGACTTTCTTGGATAAAGTACTTGTAGCCAACAATTGAAAAAGCGCCTCCAAGCAAGGAGGCAAGCAACATGCTAATAAAAAATTTTCCTGTGTTCATACGCTTTGAGTGTTTCGTGATACAGATGATTACAAGGTTTGTTTTTTCAAAGTATAAAACACACTTCGCTTGCCAAAGGATGCTTTGTACGCCATGCTTTTATCATCTTTTGGGAGTTTTAACACTGCTTAAAAGATGGGTTTTTTTGCAAAATGCGGAAAAAAGTGTGTACCCTCTCTTTGCAGACCTTGTAAAAAAACACCCCCTTTGGTCATACCATAAGGGGGTGTTTTCAAAAAAACTGCAAATGCGCGATATTTTTACTTATCTTTTGGATGTTCTATCCAAAATTGCTCCCAATATTCGGCCACGGTTCGCTTCATTTCTTTGTGGAGCAGGAGAATACCAATGAGGTTGGGAATCGTCATTAGGGCAATCGTGATGCCTGAAAGGGTCCAGATGATGGTTGTATCGGTAAAAGACGCTAAGAAGAAGCCCAATACATACACGCTGCGGTACCAAAGCACCGACTTTACCCCAAAGAGATAGGTCATGGCGCGGCCTCCGTAGTACGACCACGAGATGGCGGTAGAAAAAGCAAACAGCAGCAAACCAATCGAGATGATGTACTGCCCAAAGTCGCCGAAGTAGCTGCGCTTAAAGGCTTCGGCCGTGAGCGGGGCACTGTGGATAAGACTTTTTCCGGTTAACACAAGCGGGAGAGCGGCACTCACTACGCCATTTTGTACGCTGACTCGTCCGTTGTAAGGTCTGCCGTTCAACGACACGCGCACCTCTTCGGCAAGAGAACGCGCATGGAAAAACGTTACAGGGTCTTGCACGATGCCTTCTACCACGGTCAGATCTCCGCTGAAGAGGGGAAGTGTAACGTCGCGGTCGAGCAGGTGAGCGGCCAACTTCTTGCGGTCTTCTTCGCGTTGGTCGTCGTATAAATCGGCTAAAATTTGCAGGTCGGCGTTTTGAAATTGATTTTCTATTTTTTCTTTCCAAACACCCGACGAAAGCAGGGTAAGTCCCGTAAGGCTACATATAATAATGGTATCGATAAAAGGCTCTAAAATAGCCACTATACCTTCCGAAACTGGCTCGTGCGCCTTAGCAGAAGCGTGAGCGATAGGCGCAGAACCCTGTCCCGCTTCGTTGGAGAATAACCCTCGGTTTACGCCACGGTTGAACGCGTAGGCAATCGTTGCCCCCAAGAAGCCTCCAGTAGCCGCCGAGCCGGTAAAAAGGTCGGCAAATACCTCTGCGAGCGCACTAGGGATATTTCCGAAGTTATAAATAATCACCGAAATAGCGCCTACAAAGTAGATAACCGCCATAGCCGGTACGAGTTTTTCCGTTACCTGCGCAATGCGTTTAATGCCGCCCAAAATTACAAAGGCGAGGATGACGGAAAGTACGCCTCCCGTGATGATATGTTTGATACCAAAGGTGGTAAACATGGAGTTGGCAATACTGTTGACCTGCGGCAAGCTGCCAGTACCGAACGAAGAAAGAATCGTCGCGACGGCGAAAATTCCCCCTAGCCATACGCCGGTATTAATGGTCTTGCCCGAAGCGGTTTTGATATTCAGGCGTTTTTTCATGTAGTACATCGGCCCGCCGGCAATCGTGCCATCTTCGGCCTTGTCGCGGTATTTGTGCGAGAGGGTAACTTCGACAAACTTGGTGGTCATCCCCAGAAAGGCCGTTACAATCATCCAAAAGATAGCAGCAGGCCCGCCGAGGTGAATCGCCAAGGCTACCCCTGCAATGTTGCCCGTCCCGACGGTGCCCGAAAGCGCAGTCGCTAAGGCTTGGAAGTGCGAGGTATCGCCCTCGTCGCCGGCGCGGTCGTACTTACCTCGTACAATGCGCAGCGCGTGGCCAAAATAGCGCAACTGCGGGAATTTGAGGTAAATCGTGAAAAATAGACCGGTAAGGAGTAGTAAAAAAACAAACCATTGCGAGCCGCCTATGTAGCCGTCAACGATTTCCAAGAGTGCATTTAATTCTTGCATGAGTGTTGTAGCGCAATTTGTTGAAGAGGTTTTCCTCGCAAAGTAAGAGTTTTTTGCCAAAGGTTGTGCAGAAAAGTTCAAAAGTCTGTTCTAAGCAAATAAAGTATTGCAAAAACGTTCCCTCATACATGAATTTTTTAGCGCATTTCTACCTTTCCGGCACCGAAGAAGAAGTTTTAATAGGCAATTTTTTGGGTGATTTTGTCAAAGGAGATCCTTTTCGGCAGTATTCCAAGCCCCTTGCCGAAGCAATTTTGCTCCATCGGCACATTGATAGCTTCACCGACGCGCACCCGTTGGTCAAAGAAAGTATTGCGCTCATACGCCCCGTCTATGGGCGCTATGCTGGCGTGGTCGCCGATATGTTTTACGACCACCTGCTCGCCAAGCATTGGGCAGACTTTCACGCGCAGTCGCTTCCCCTATTTAGCCAACAGGTATATGAGGTGCTGGAAAAATACCACGCTCTTTTTCCCGAAAAAGCGCAGCGCACCTTTTACTATATGCAGCAACACGATTGGCTATTGAGCTACGCCACCTTGCAGGGCATGGAAACTGCTTTGCGCAACCTCGAGCGGCGCATTGCCTATCGTGCGCCTTTGGGCGAATCGGTCCGACTGCTCGAAGAAGACTTGACGCATTTCGAGCAACATTTTTTTAATTTTTTTCCCGAATTGGTTGCCTTTGTAGAAAAAAAACGAGGCTTTTCAGTGTGAAAAGCCTCGTTTTTTCGCAAATAGCCTAATTGGATGGCAGCGGTTACTGCACAACCACTTCGCCCGCGCCGTGGTACGAGTGATAGTCGCCGTAGTACATGGCATCGGCACTTACCGGCCCCATGCGGTACGTCCCCAGCGTAACGGCGCGCACAAGATAGTAGTAGCTTTGCGCCTGTGCCGTAGCAGCTACGAAGAAATGCACGCGGTCGTCGCGGAAGTCAGCATGTTCGGGGAAGGCTTGGTTCTGAATCCAGCCCGCGCTGGGGATGCCGCCAATGCGTGGGTTTTCTATCTCTAAGCCCGCAGGCAACATATCGGTAACAACCACGTTGGGCACGTACGGAATCCCGTTTACGGTCGAAAGCGTGATTTTAACCACCACCAAATCGTTCTGCTTGAAGCGGTTTCCGCTCACTGGGTTGCCGTTTCGGTCGAAAAACTCGCGGCGCACACGCAAGAAATTGTCCTCTTCCGTGTACGTGCCCGTCGCGCTGATGCCTTCTACCTCCCAGAAATAATACAATTCGCCGTCGCCGGTGGCTTGTATGGTAACGTTGCGGCCAGCGACCTCGTCGGTCAGTACGAGCGGCTTGCCATCGAACGTGCCTACCTGTTTGCCATCGGCTACTACGGTCGCTTTCGCGTTCGACTGCGCGCCTTTTCGCGCTAATTTTCCAAGTGCCAACATGGCAAAGGCTCGCTCCTGCGTGTTCAAATAGCGGCTTGCGCGTAGCTGCTCGGTAAGTTGCTTGCTAAGTACGCCAATTTGGGCGTTGCCCGGGTCGCTTTCTAGCAAGGCATTGAGCACAAGCGCTTGGTCGCGGATGTACGAACCAAAACTACCACTTAACTCACTTGTCGAGCGTTCGTTGTCAAAGCCTTCGGGGAGGAGTTTGCGGTAATTGGCTTGGTCGCCTACGAGCAAATACGTACACGCCAAGAGGTAGCGCGAATCAATCGTCATCAAGTCAGGGCGTTTGCGGTAATAGTTCATGCGGGAAACTTCTTTGCGGTCGGCATTTGCTAACACGTACAACGAGTAGAACACTTCGCGGGGCACTACCTGCTTTTCTATGCGCTGATTGGCTGCATTTACAAAGGCATACGCCTGCGTTTGCTTGGTAGAAAGTTGTGCGCGTAAGTAGCTGTACATCTTGTCGAGCACGCGCTGTTCTACCTCGTAGCCTGCTTTTTGCGCTTCTTGCAAGAAATGTGCGGCATATACCGTAGACCACCAACTGGTGTAGCCGCCGCCCGGCCAGTAAAACATCGCGCCGTCGTAGGCTTGCAGGGTGTAGAGTTTACGAATAGCCGTTTCTACGTTTTGGGCGGCATTCGCGGTCGAGTTTTCCCCAAGTGCCTGCAACACATCGGCGTAGTACAGTTGCGGGAAGGCCGTAGAGATAGTTTGTTCCAAACAGCCGTGCGGATAGGTTACCAAATATTGCAAGTGGTCGGCAAATTGCATCATTGGCGAGTGGCTGACCCATAGCTTGCCTTTCACCGAGGCGGGGAGGTAGTTTTGAGCGAGGTCGAGCGCAGCTTGTTGTGAGCCGCGCACCACGCCCGCGCCCGACGACTTGAGCAAGGAGGTCGGCGGGCGCACCGTCAACTCCGTCGTGCTCGAAAACGTCTCGCCCAAGCCCTTCGCCTCTACGACGACTTTCCCCTCGCCTATCACTTCGTTGGCTTTCAGGCGGAAATTTACGCGTTTTTCGCTGTTAGGTGCAATTTCTATGCGTTGTGTCCCCTGCCCTTCAGCGCGCACAGTTCCCTCCGCCGTCATGCCGACTTCTACGCTTGCCGTGCGGTCGGTGGTGTTGGTGAGCGTAGTGTTCACCTGCACCTCGTCGTTCGGGCTGAGGAAACGCGGCAGGCCGGTGCTAATCACGATAGGGTCGGCGACTTTCATGTTTGCCGACGCACTGCCAAAGGCTTTGCCCTTCGAGGCTACGACCATGATGCGCAAGTCGCCCGAAAACTCTGGGATGTCCACCTTGTAACTAACTTCGCCTTTTCGGTTGGTTTTCAGCGTACCGCTCCAAAGCGACACGAGTTTTACCCGGCGGTTGGGCACGGGGTTATCGCGCCCTGCCATGTCGTAATAGTCGGCGCCGAAGCTGTTAGGTGCCGCGCGTAGTTCGGGGAATAGGCGGGGGTACAGGTCGTAGGAGTTGACCATTAGCGCACGTTTCTGGAAGAAAAAGGCGTGCGGGTTGGGCGATTGGTAATTTTTAATTTGCAAGATGCCCTCGTCCACTACGGCAATCGTAACTTCTACATCGGCACCGGCTTTATCGGCCGTTACCACAATTTCCTGCGAAGTCCGCGCCCGCGATTTTTCGGGGGCTTTGATAGTGAGCGCGAGCTTGGTTGCTGGTTCTTCCACCGCAAACGGCTGATACCCGTGCGCCACCGTCAGCGGGATTGCGTTGTCGGTCAGTGGCTTTATCAGCGTGGCCGAGATGTAGGCGTTGGGCAGGTATTCTGCCTTGATGGGCAATTTCATCGAAGCCGATTTTTTATCGGTATCCAACACAAAATAATCAAGCACTTTGTCGCGCTCTACCGTAACGAGTAGCTTGCCTGCAAACGGTGCTTTGAACAGCACGTTGGCCTGCTCGCCGGCTTGGTAGGTTTCTTTATCGAGTTCGATGGTAATGCGCCCTTCGCGGTCCACCTCGAACGAGGAGTTTTGCGTAGTGCCCCATGCGTAGGCATAGAAGTACTGACTTACGTAGTTTTGTGCCCCTTCGGCAAAGAGGCGCACTTCGTATTCGCCCGATTGCGCGGGGGCAAAGGGGAAGGACGCGCCGCTGCCGTTCAGAGTAATTGTGCGGTCGGTTAGCACTTCTTCTCTGCGCTGCGATACGTACCGATAGCGGTCGCTGTAGTCTTTTTCGAGCACCGACTGCCACTCGTAACGGACAATCTGGATACGCGCTTGTTTTTGGTTAAACACTTGCCCCTGCGCGTTGACGGCAACGAGCGGAATATTCACCGTTTCGCGTGCTTTTATGTAGCGGTCGAACATGCCGATGCCGTACATTGCGTCTTGGGTCATTACTTCTACCCGCGATACGCGACTCACAGGGCGGCCTGTTTCGTCGAAAACGGTGGTGAAAACACGAGCATCTAACAGCCCGCTATTTGCATACCGTGCTGGAATCGTAAATTGCTCGGCGAAACGACCGTTGGCATCCGTATTGCCTTCCTTAAATATGGGGTCGAGGTAGGTTTCGTTGCTAGAAAGCGTAAAATTGTATTGCTCAAGACCTTTCGGACTAAAATATTTTGAGGCGAGCGTGAGTTCCATTTCATACCGGCGATTGGCGGCAGGCGGGCCAAACAGGTTCAACGCCTCGCCCGACACGCTAAAACTTTCGCCGGGCTTTACCTCGGTTTTGTTCGCTTTGGGCAGTACCTTGATGCGGTCGGGCATGAACTCCTCTACGCTAAGGGTTTTGGCGGAAAGTAGCACATCGTTCGCCGTATAAACTTCGGCGGTGTAGGTACCCGTAACCGTGTTGTTGGGCAAAACGACCGACGTTTCAAACGAGCCTTCTGCGCTAAGTTCCCCCCGCTGACTGGCAAGTACTTTTCCGTTGGGCAAAAGCACCTGCATTTTTATCGGCTGGCTGCCCACGGTGTTCCATTGGTTGTCGCGCACGAGCGTGCGGAGGTTCACCGTTTCGCCGGGGCGGTATAGGTCGCGGTCGCCGTAGAGGAACGCCTGCAAGCCTGCGTCGTTGTGGCGTATGCCGCCCACGTCGTAGCGTGCCGTTTCCACATTGGTTTGCCAGAAATGCAAGTAGTTAAAATCTTCGCCTTTGGTGGCGGTAATCATCTCGACGCGGAAGCCCGGTGCTTTGTTTTTCAGGTCGGTGAAACGCGCCACGCCGTCGTTGCCCGTCAGTTGGGTATAAACCTCTTGGTTGTTGGCACTGACCAACTTCACCTCCGCGCTACCCACTGGCTGCGAGGTGAGGATAGAGTTTGCAAATACGAGCACCTCGTCGGGTGTCTCTTTCACAATCAGGCCGATGTCGGAAAAGGCAACCACCTGCGCTGCCTGCACATACTGCTCGTCGTTCGATTGCAGGTGTATTACATAGACTCCTTTAAAATCATTTTCGCCGGCAATATCGAGGTTGAGCAGGGAAAGCCCCTCGGCTTTTGTCAACTCTTTTACCGTAAGTTTCTTTTTAACTATGGCGTCGCCGTAGCGCGCATAGTCCATGTAGTAGTAATAATCGTCGTAGTAATAGTCGCTTTGGTGGAGTTTGCCATT
>CAYUJH010000074.1:0-8574 GCA_964444995.1 uncultured Roseobacteraceae bacterium
ATTCCATGCCCATACCGCCACCGGAAAGTTAAATGCCGAGATGATACCGACAATGCCGAGGGGGTGGTATTGGTCGTACATGCGGTGGTCGGGGCGCTCGGAGTGCATCGTATAGCCATACAATTGGCGCGACTGCCCCACGGCAAAATCGCATATATCAATCATTTCTTGCACTTCGCCTAGGCCTTCTTGGTAAATTTTGCCCATTTCGTACGAAACGAGTTTGCCCAGTGGCTCTTTGTACACGCGCAGCGCGTCGCCAATTTGGCGTACAATTTCGCCGCGCTTGGGGGCTGGTACTTTTTGCCACACATTAAAGGCTGCCTGTGCCGTCCCGACGAGTTGTTCCAAGTCGGCAGGCGTTGCCATTTGCACATGGGCAATCAGTTCGCCGTCGGCAGGGGAGTAAATGGCGCGTTTGGAGCGGTTCGTATCGAGCGATGCCCAAGCAAGGCCACTGCTCCACGCCGGATTCTCGGTGGAAAGATGAAGTGCGTCAAGGAGTTGCTGCACGTGGTTGGTTGTCTGTGTTTCCATTGGTTCTAAAAAGAAATTAACAGTGCGTAATATACCTCGCAAAGGCTATCGGCACTTGGTATAAAAAATCAATTATTCATTAATTACTCATTAAAAAAGCCTTGATAAAGTCATCTATATCTCCGTCCATCACATTTTGCACATCGGTACGTTCTACGCCCGTGCGGATGTCTTTGGCGAGCTTATAGGGGTGCATGACATAGTTGCGAATTTGTGAGCCAAAATCAATGCGTTTTTTGGTGCTTTCTACCTTGCTGCGCTCTTCGTTGCGCTTCTCTATTTCGAGCTGATAGAGCCTTGATTTGAGCATCCGCAACGCCTTTTCCTTGTTTTGCAACTGCGAACGCTCTTGCTGGCACTCCACAATCAGCCCCGAAGGTGCGTGGCGAAGGCGCACTGCCGTTTCCACTTTGTTTACGTTTTGCCCACCTGCGCCGCCAGAACGAAAGGTCTCCCACGTAATGTCGGCAGGGTTGATGTCTATCTGGATGGAGTCGTCCACTACGGGATAGACATAGACCGAGGCGAAGGAAGTGTGCCTGCGCCCGCCGGAGTCGAAGGGGGAAATGCGCACGAGGCGGTGTACGCCAGTTTCCGATTTGAGGTAGCCATACGAAAATTCACCCTCTATTTCTAACACGACGGACTTCACCCCTGCCACTTCGCCGGGGTTGATGTTCACTTCGCGGACTTTGTGGCCGTGCCGTTCGCCATACATGATGTACATACGCATGAGCATTTCTGCCCAATCGTTGCTTTCTGTGCCGCCTGCCCCTGCGTTAATTTCCACCATGGCAGAAAGGGCATCTTCTTCGCCGGAAAGCATTTTTTTGACTTCAAGATTTTCCAAAGCAGCCGCCACCTTGGCGTATTCCTGCTCAACTTCAGGGAGAGAAACATCGCCCATCTCGAAAAACTCGTAGAGTGTTTCTAAGTCTTCAAACGAGGTGCGAACGGCATCAAAACTCGTTATCCAGCTTTTTTTGGCTTTTACCGACTTTAGGAGTGTCTCTGCCGCCTTGGGGTCGTCCCAAAAATCTGCCCGAAGCGTGGTCTGCTCCTCTTTTGCTATCTCTTCCTTTTTGTTATCGTAGTCAAAGATACCCCCTCAAGGCGGTTACACGCGCCTTTAGCTCTTTTAAATTGGCTTGGTTCATGGTGAATGGATAAAAGACACCGCAGAGCGATGTTACATTGGAAAAAATTTAGTGCGCACGGCGCAGGAAAGGCGCAGTGGGCTTTCCGACGCACATTTAAGAAAAAAGTACGCTCCGCACGGCATGAGCCAATTTTTGCTCGTGCCGTGCGAGGCGCAAAAAAAAGGTTTATCGTTGACTTTCTTTGCCTGAAAGGAATTTTCCTACCAAAGCTGCCGTAACGAGTAACGCTACAAAAAATATGTAAGCGGCTGTTTGCATATCCATAGTTTTTCGATTTTAAAGGGTGGAACAACGAACACCCACAAAAATAAGAGGAATCTTTAGAATTTACTCAAAAAAACCGCTGTATCCTAGAATTAGCTGCCCATTAGTTCGCGAGCATTTTCAAAAGCAACGGGGCTGGGGTTTTCGCCACCAATCATGCGCGCTATCTCCGTGAGGCGCTCGTCGTGCGAGAGTTCGCGGATGTTACTCATGGTCTTTTCTGCCGAGTTGTCTTTATACACAAAGAAATGCGCCTTGCCTTTGGCAGCAATTTGTGGTAAATGGCTGATAACAAGCAACTGATGCTTACCTGCCATTTTTTGCATCATCTGCCCTACGCGGATGGCGATTTCGCCGGAGATGCCTGTGTCAATTTCGTCGAAGACGAGGGTAGGCAGAGCAGTGCGACTTGCCAGCAGGTACTTCAGGCAAAGCATTAGGCGCGAAAATTCTCCGCCAGAGGCTACCTGCCCAAGCGGCTGCGGGGCAATGCCTTTGTTGGCACTAAACAGTAAGTCCACCGCTTCGAGGCCTTCTTCGGCTGGTTCTTGCGCCGTGAGGGTAAGTTCGAGTTGGGCGTTGAGAATACCCACATTTTGCAACAACTCTTCAAGCTCGCGCACGAGGGGGGCGGCAGCTTTTTGCCGTGTTTCGGTCAAAACGCGCCCTACTTGGCGAAGTTTGGCGAGCGTTTCCTCTTTTTGTTGGGCGAGGCGCGCAAGTTCTTCTTCAAAGTTTTCTACCTTATCCACCCGTTCTTGCAACTCCGTTTTTAGCACGAGCAGAGCTTCTACCGACTTGGCCTGATGCTTTTTTTGCAGAGCATAGAGGCGGTCGAGGCGGTCGGCAAGTTGCTCGGCTTCCTCGGGGTTTACAAAGAGGGCTTCTTCTTGGCTTTCGACCTCCATGAGCATATCTTGCACCTCGATAAGCGTGCTTTCAAGGCGCTCGCTTAGGCTGCCGAACGCCTCGCCGAGCTGGCGGATGCTGTTCATTGCCGAAAGAGCTGCCTGCAACATCTGTTCGGCCGAAAACTCTTCGCTGCCAAGGCTGTTGCGCGTAACTTGGAGGGCTTCGGCAATTTTTTCCACGTTCCGAATCCGCGCCAGCTGCTGTTCTAAGTCTTCTTGGTCGAGCGTTTCGAGCTGCGCCTCTTCAAGTTCTTTGAGTTGGTGCAGGTGGAAGTCGTATTCTTTTTGGGCGCGGCTGTACTCGTCTTGTAAGCTGCGCCATGCCTTTTCGGCTTTTCGGTAGGCTTGGTAAGCGAGCTGATACGCCTGCCGCTCGGTGGCGTTGCCGGCGTACTCGTCGAGGACGGTGCGCTGAAATTCGCTACTGCCCAGCAACAAGGTTTCGTGCTGCGAGTGAATATCCATGACGCGGTTGCCGATGAGTTTGAGCACATCGAGGTTTACCGGCGTGTCGTTGATAAACGCCCGCGACTTACCCGAAGCCGTTATTTCGCGCCGAAATACAACCAACGACTCGTAGTCGAGTTCCCATTCGTGGAACAGCGCTTCCATACTCGGGTATTCGCGCAGGTCGAACAGGGCTTCTACTACGCATTTTTCCTGCTCGTCGTAAAGGATTTTGGTGTTGGCGCGTTGCCCTTTGAGTAGCCCCAACGCTCCCAACATGATAGATTTACCCGCACCAGTTTCTCCGGTGATGATGTTCAATCCGTCGGAAAAAACAATTTCTAAATGCCGAATGAGGGCGTAGTTTTTAATTACTAAACTTTTGAGCATATCGTGTGGTAGTTAGGACAACATGTACGGAGGAGGCTCGGCGAGCGGGCATCTTTTCTCTGCAAAGGTACACAAGCTATCAAAGAATTTTGCAAAAGCCGCTAACGCAATTCGTAGCGCACGCCGAGCGACTCCAGCCCCGCGAACAGGTCGGTGCTGGGCTTTATCTTGAACTTGCGCGAAAACATTTCCAGCTGCAGGTTTTCCTCGCGGGCTACTACGGCGACTTTTAGCTGGCAGTTACCCACATGTTGGGCGGCTAGTTCGGCCATTCCCATCGCTGTTTCCTCCGAAAGGTCTTCGGCGGCAATCGAAAGGTTTACGGCTTTGCAGTAGCGGTCGAGCACGTCGGCCAAGGGGATGATCTCTTTGGGGGTAAACTCAAACTGACCGGGCTGGTTGTATCGCTCCCGCATCTCGCCCCGTATATATACAAATTCGCCTACGCGCAACATGTGCGCATTTTTGAGGTAGGCTTCGCCGAACATAGCGAGTTTTGCCGTCGTTTCGTAGTCTTCTAGGTTGAACAGCGCGAAGGATTTTCCCGTTTTCGATTGCCGCAGGGTTACTTCGCTCAAAATGCCCCCTATGCCAAAATCGCCGCTGTTTCGCCGGTTTTCTAGCTGACTCAGCGGTGTGCAAAAATGGGCCATTTCCAGCTTGTAGAGGTTGAGCGGATGCCCGGAGATATAAAAACCAACGACTTCTTTTTCGTACCGAAGCTTTTCGAGTTCCGACCAAGGCGCACACTCCGGGATTTTGGGTTTGGCCAGTTCTGTGCCCGAACCCGCCCCAAACAGCGAGGTTTGCTGCGAAAGTTTTTCCGCCTGAAAGTTGTTGCCGTACCGAATTAATTTCTCGATGCCCGACGTTTGGTCGCCGTCGGGCACGTGGAAATACTGGGCGCGGTGCAATTCGGCGAAGCAGTCGAAACCCCCAGCGTAGGCAAGGCTTTCCAGCGTTTTTTTGTTGCAGGTGCGCAGGTTGGTGCGCTCCAAAAAGTCCCAAACGGAGCGGTACGTACCATTATCCGTGCGTTCTTGGATAATATCGTTTACTGCGCCCTCGCCAGCACCTTTTATAGCTCCCAGCCCGAAGCGTATCGCGTTGCTTTTGTCCACGTCGAAGTCGAGCGAACTGGCGTTTACGTCGGGGCCTAACACAGGCAGCCCCATGCTTTTACACTCTTCCATGAAGAAGGTGATTTTTTCGAGGTTGCCCATCGAGTGGCTCATCACGGCGGCCATGTATTCGGCGGGGAAGTTGGCTTTGAGGTAGCCCGTTTGGTACGCCACTACCGAGTAGGCCGCTGCGTGCGAACGGTTGAAGCCGTAGGCAGCAAATTTTTCCATGATGCCGAAAATTTCGCGCGATTTTTCGGGCGCAATGCCGTGCAGATTTTTTGCGCCTTCGGCGAACACCTCGCGCATCTTTTCCATCACATCGAGCTTTTTCTTACCCATTGCGCGGCGCAAAATATCGGCTTTCCCGAGCGAGAAACCCGCCAGAATTTGCGCAGTTTGCATGATTTGCTCCTGATAGACCATAATCCCGAAGGTGTTTTCGAGGATAGGGCGCAGCAACTCGTGCGGATACTCGACCGGCTCGCGCCCATGCTTGCGGTTGATATAGTTGGGGATAAACTGCAAGGGGCCGGGCCGGTACAAGGCGTTCATTGCTATCAAGTCTTCGATGTTGGTAGGCTTGAGGTCTTTGAGATACTTCTGCATTCCCGTTGACTCGAACTGGAACGTACCCACCGTCTGCCCACGCTGATAGAGTTTGAACGTTTCCTCGTCGTCGAGCGGGATGTGGTCAATATCTATGCGTACCCCATGATTTTTTTCAATCAACGCGAGGGCATCTTTGATGATGGTCAGCGTTTTTAGCCCCAAAAAGTCCATTTTGAGCATACCCGCCTCTTCAATCACCTTGCCGTCGAACTGGGTAACGAGGAGTTCAGCATCTTTGGCCGTGCAGACCGGGATGTACTCCAGCAGGTCGTCGGGCGCGATGATGACCCCCGCCGCGTGGATGCCCGTGGTGCGCACCGAGCCTTCCAGTACTTCGGCAAGGCGCACCACCTCACCCGCTTTGCCCACCTTCGACTCGCGAATTTGCTTAAGCTCCGGGCTTTCCTCAAAGGCTTTTTTGAGCGTAGTGCCGGGGGTATCGGGCACAAGTTTGGCTGTGGCATTGGCTTCTACAAGGGGCAAGTTGCTGGCGCGGGCTACGTCTTTGATAGACATTTTCGCCGCCATCGTGCCATACGTAATGATTTGTGCGACTTGGTTTTTGCCGTATTTTTTTACGACAAAATCAATGACCTCTTGCCGGCCTCGGTCGTCGAAGTCAATATCAATATCGGGCATGCTCACCCGTTCGGGGTTGAGGAAACGCTCGAACAGCAGGTTGTATTCAATAGGGTCGATGTTGGTGATGCCCGTGCAATAGGCCACCACCGAACCCGCCGCCGAACCTCGCCCCGGGCCTACGGCTACACCCATATCGCGCCCTGCGCGTATAAAATCCTGCACGATGAGAAAATAGCCGGGAAAGCCCATGTTTTTGATGATTTCTAGCTCGAAATCAATACGCTCGCGAATTTCAGGGGTGATTTCTTTGTAACGTTCCGCCGCGCCTTGGTAGGTAAGGTGCCGCAGGTAGTCGTCCTGCGACGTAAATTCGGGCGGCATGGGGAAATTGGGCAGCAAAATATCGCGCCGTAGCTGGATTGGCACGCACTTGTTTACAATCTCGTTGGTCGTTTCGAGGGCTTCGGGCAGGTCGGCAAAAAGCCGATTCATCTCTTCCTGCGACTTGAAATAAAATTCTTCGTTGGGCAATTTGTACCGATACCGCCTCCCCCACCCGACCGGGTCGTCGAGCGTTTTACCGTCTTTGATAGCCAACAGCACCTCTTGGGCAAACGCGTCTTTTTTATCGAGGTAAAACGTGGAGTTTGTTGCCACGATTTTCACCCCATATTTCTGTGCAAATTGCAGCAATATGTCGTTAACGCGCTCTTCTTCGGGCAGGCCGTGGCGCATAAGTTGCACATAGAAATTATCGCCAAACACTTCGAGCCACCACCGAAACGCCACTTCGGCTTCCTCTTCACCTCGGTTGAGGATAAGAGCAGGAATTTCCCCCTCTAGCCCACCGCTCAGGGCGATGACATGCTTGCTGAATTTTTCAATCAGTTCCTTGTCCACTCGCGGAAAGCCGGCGTACGAGCCTTCTATAAACCCTAGCGAACAGAGCTTGGAGAGGTTGTGATACCCCTGCTGATTTTGCGCTAAAAGCACCTGTTGGTAGCGGCGGTCGGGCTGGTCTTTGGTGAACTTTTGCTTGTGCCTGTCCTCTGCCATAAACACCTCGCAGCCAACAATCACCTTTAAGTCGTCCGATTGGTTGGCTGTTGCAGCAAACGCACCGTACATATTGCCCAAATCGGTCAGGGCTACGGCGGACATTCCCTCTGCCTTCGCCTTTTGGACAATCGCTTTTACCGAGGCAGGGCTTTGCAAGATGGAAAACTGCGAATGCACGTGCAGGTGCGAAAAGGGAATCATTGTTTCTACCTTTCGCGCCTGTCGCTCGGCCATTAAGCGAGCCACATCGAGCGTGCTATCTTGCGATTTCTCGAAATTATCTGCTTTTAATGTGGGGGCTTCATAGACAATATCGGAAAGGGGAGTATCGTCTGCCGCCGAAAGTACCCCGCGTTGGAGAAGCGCGAAAAAGGCTTTTGCATTTGCCGAAACGTCGTACGCGGCGTCGTGCGCCGCAGAAAAGCGTTCGCCAAACAAAATTTCGTGCAATTCAATGAGCTTAGGGTACTTGAACTTCCCGCCCATGCCCCCCGGTAGCTGGCAAAATTCGATGGTTTCGAGTTGCGTATCGAGCACTTTCTTACTCATAAAATCGGCTTCGGGCGTGCCAGTACGGACGAACTCCGCAGCCATGAGCGGAATATCGAAGCCGGCAATGTTGTGCCCTACCAGCACCTGCGCCTGCGCTGCGGTTTGGGCAAAGGCCGCCACCACCTCGGCAAGCGGCTTGCCTTCTTCAAGAGCACGCTGGGTAGAAATACCGTGTATTCGCTCGACATTGTACGGAATGGTGAACCCTTCGGGGCGCACGAGCACATTTTCGGCCTGTAACAGTTTGCCTTTCCCGTCGTGGAGCTGGTAGGCAATCTGCACGACGCGTGGCCAGTTGTCGAGTTCGGTATAAGGTGCGTCTTTTTTGAGGGCAATCCCTGTTGTTTCGGTATCGAAAATAAGGTACATGGTTTTTGTAATATGTTAAATGTATTAACAAAATAAAGAAGGATTAAAGATACCTACTTTTTTGAGCACGTTTATACAAACGCCTCATTTTTTCGGTGCATCGTAGATTAAAAACTCTTTGCGCCCCAAAGCGTTTTTTGTTCATACATGTATCTTAAGAAAAAAAATGAAAACAACACACACACTACTACTCACACTCGCTGGGTTTTGGCTTTCTGCCTTGCCTAGCTATGCCCAACCCTGGGCACTCGCTCAGCTCGAAGCCTCTCCGCGCCACCAAGAATGGGTTACGGTACGCAGCGGCGAGCGCGATGTGCGCTGCTTTGTGGTCTATCCGGAAGTTGCGGAGAAAGCCTCGGCCATCGTAGTTATCCACGAGAACCGAGGGTTGAACGATTGGGCACGCAGCATGACCGACCAAATCGCTGGCGAGGGATTCATTGCCATCGCGCCTGACTTGCTTTCGGGCAAAGCACCCAACGGCGGCGGCACAAGCGACTTCGCCACTTCGGACGACGCGCGCAAAGCGCTCTACGAACTAGACCCCGACGAAATTACTGAGGCACTGCA
>CAYUJH010000075.1:0-3344 GCA_964444995.1 uncultured Roseobacteraceae bacterium
GGGTGAGCGCGACGAAGCTGCGACTCCCCCCAAAGTCGAAGTACTGCACAAGTGGGTGGGTGCGCGGTGCAGTGGGTACAGTAAACAGGGCCTGCTCGGTATTGGTATCGAAGACCGCGACTTGCCCTTCGGCTATGCGACTCACGAGCCACGTCTGGGATGTGCCTTCGCTGCGATGCAGGGCGAACATCGCTGTTTGTTTGGGGCGAGGATAAAATTCACGTTTTATTACTTTGCCTTCGAGGTTCAGTACAATTTTTTCGCCGCGTGGGCTGATAAACGTAAGTAGGGTATTGGCTGGTGTGCTGCCTTGTTGCAGGTGGTAGTCGCGGCCAATGGTTTCTCCAAAACTGACAGGGAAGCCCTTATGCGACTGCCCGTTGGGGTGCAAGGCGTACAATGCGCCGTTTTCAAGGAGTATCAGGATATAGTCTTGGTTGCCGAGGCGCAGGTGGCGAACTTCCGTAGCGAGTGGTGCTTGAAAGCGTTTGGGACTCCAATGCGGCAGTAGCGTACCGTATTTGCTATACATATAGACATCGCCAGTGCCATCGGCGGCAAAAAGTCGGTAGTTTTTTGTGCCGTCCATATCGGCGACGGAAAGCCATACGATGGGGCGCGCATCGGGTAAACTGAGGGGAAAGTTGCGCACCGACCGACCCAGCCGGTCGATGACAAACAGTTGGTGACGTTGCGCGAAGAGATATTGCAGCTTGTTGTTAGCATAGAGGTCTATCTGCCAAATTCTGGCGACTATGGGATGCGAAAAAGGAAGTTTCCACGCTTTTTCGAGATTTTTATCTACAAGCGTTAGGAAGTGCGCACGGTCGCGTAGCAGGATTTCTTGCGACCAATCCGCGTGGTTGCGCACGAGCAGTGGAGGGCTGCTGAGCGTAAACTGAAAGGGGGCTGTGTGGGTGAGTGTGAGCGTTTCGCTGAACGAGAAGGCGGCATTGGTGCGCGCGTAAAACGACAGGGTGGGAGGACTTGCCGAGGTGTGCAGGGTGGCTGCCCAGTAGTGCATTTTCAGGAAGGAGGGTGCGAAATGGGTCATACGCTCTTTCCAGAAGGGGCGCAGGTGCGGTTCGGCACTTTTTAGCCAAGCGGTAGGGTGCTGAAACAGATAGCCGCTCGGCGCGTGGGGTAGCCCTGCCAGAAACTGCGCGTATCGGCTTGTTTTCGATAGAATAGCCTCATTTTCAAGGCTTTCTAGGTATCGCTCGGCGGTGGCGAAATCGGAAAAAACCAGCAGAAATCCTCGATATACACTCCAATAGGCCTGCGCCAGCGGCTCGGGCAGGGCGGTATCGGTCATGCCTTGCAGGGAGGCTACGCGAAATGCTTGCAACTGCGGAAAAACGGTAGGCAGGGAGGCAGGTTCGCTGCTTGTAAGTTGCGTGTCGAGGGTTTGCTGACCGTCTTCGGTAAGCCCAAAGAGCAATAGTTGCGGGAAAGAGGCTTGGGCATTGGCTAGCACGGCTTGGCCTATTTCGCCGGTAAGCAGGCCCTCTAGCTGCTCGGCGAGTGCAGGAGGGAGCTGACGGCTCAAAAATGTGCGTAGGGGCTGTTCGCTGCGGTAGTGCACGTGGCGGAACGACAGCAGGTTCTCCGGCACGAGGCTCGGTAAGGAACTGCTATCGGGTAGGGGGCGCAGTTCGGTCGGGGTGTTGCGCAGCCATTCCCCTTGCCATTTCCCTTCTGCCCAGTCGCCAGCCCATACGCCTTCTTCCCACAACATCTCCCCGAAAAAAAAAGAAGAAAAAGAGGGAAGAAAGAACGAGGAGAACAAGGCAGGGACACGCGCAAAGTTGATAAAGTACCGGTGGGTTGCGTGCGTAAGTGCCAGTTCTGGGAAACTAGGGGGCAGGTAAAACGCCTGCGGAGGGCTTTCTCGCTGCCGGATAGCGTCTTCTACCAGCAGTGCCGAGGTGCTCACGACCCACACCTGCCGCCCTGTGCGCCAGTGCGTAGTGGTGGGTAGTTCCAAGAAATTGTGCCCAAACAGCGTGCGTGCTTGCGCGCGTGCGTCGTGGGTGAGTGCTTCGTAGGGTTCGCGCAGGCTGCGCTGGTATGTAAAAAAAAACAGTAGAGCAAAATCGTTAGGGCCTACCGTGTGCGCCGAAATCACTACGGGCACATTGCGCAGCGGGTAGAGGTAGTGGGTGCTATCGCGCAGGAAGTCGGGCAGTTTGGGTTCGAGGGCATAATGCAGCCAACTTGCGCCGTAGCCTTCTATGTGCAAAAAGGTTTCAAAGGCGGCGAAGTTATCGAACTTGCCGAGTGCGATGGCGTTTTGGGGCACTAGCTCAAAAAGCGGCACATTGCGCTTGGCCTGCCACAGATACCCCCCTGCTAGTAGCAGTAGCAACAGGGAAAGCCCAAAAAGTATGCGCCATACCGCTGTGTATTTCATACGCTATGTGGAATAGGTTTGCAGTGGGTAACAGTTTAAAAAAAAGCATCTTCAAAATGCTCGATAGCAAAATGCGGGGGTGTTCCCAACAGGCTTACGATGTCGAACCGGATGTTGTAGTCGCCGGGGAAACGTTCTTGATAGACCTCCGCCACACGTTTGATGCGCTTGGCCTGAGCGGCGCTCACAAACGTCTCGGGCATCCCAAAGGTATCATCTTTACGCGCTTTGACCTCTACAAAGACCACAAGTTGTCCTTTTTGTGCGATAATATCCACTTCGTAGTGGCTGTATCGAAAGTTTTTGGCTAAAATTCGATAGCCTTTTTCGGTTAAAAACGCGGCGGCGGCGCGTTCTGCCTGTGCGCCAATTTCCTTTTTTGAAGGCATATTGGAAAGATTAATTTTTGTAAATTACTTAAAATCAGGCGAATAAAATCCTGTAAGTCCTTACATCCTGTTCAGCGTATTATAGTTGATAGATGAGACGTAGCGTAACGTTTCGGCGGTCTTGGGGCAGGCGTGGCGCGTAGATGTTGCCCGCTGCCGTGCGTACGCCGGGGTGGAAGTGCTCCGTATCGAACAGGTTATTGACCGTAAGTTGTACGGTCAGTCCGCTTACCGTTTGGCTAATATACTGTACCGACACGTTGAAAATGGCGTAGTTTCCAAACTCATTGAAGGGGTTGGTGTCCACCGTAGTACCTGCCCCCGAGGGTTGGCTCCCCACGTAGTTCATACGCGCATTGAGGTTGAGCCATTCTTTGAACAGGTAATTTGCCCCTAGGTTGAACCGGTGCTTGGCGATGTCGCCAATACGTACGCGCTCTGCGTCGCTTGTTATATTTTCGGTTTCGGGGCGCGTATTGAAGGGGGCGGTGTGGGTGTAATTTCCGAACACTTCTAGCTTTTTGTAGGTGTACGAGAAATGC
>CAYUJH010000075.1:3354-8519 GCA_964444995.1 uncultured Roseobacteraceae bacterium
GCGCCTGTATGCCTGAGATTTGCTGCGCGCCAATCGCGCGGTTTTGCAGCGTGCTGTCGCCGGCTTGCGCCTTGATTTGGTAGCGTTCTATAACCTCTTGGGTGAGCGAGACCTTCTGTAGGCCCCCCACCACGTTGCTATAAAAAGAGGTATAGCCTACTATATCGAAACTAAAATTTCCTATTTTCTTATACACACTGACTTCAAGATTATTCACCGTTTCGGGTTCGAGTACTGGGTTAGGCAGCAGGCGGTCGGCGGTAGTGGAGTACTTGGTCCAGCTCGAGGCATCCTTGAACGCCGAAGCGTAGAGGGCTTTGAAGAGCAGGTCGGGCATGGGCTGATAGACTGCCACCAAGCGACCGTTATAGACCGTGCCGTAGCCTCCGCTGGTGCGTATTCTGTTGTGGTCCATGCGTAAGCCGCCTACGATGCGCAAACTTTTGCCGTCTTGGTTGGGCATAAGTTGGTAGGTACCTTGGGCAAACATCCCAAAGTCGTTGTGCTCAAAATTATTCCCACCCGGAATTGTGGGCGGATTGCCCGTTTCGGAGGGGAACTCTTCGGCAGAGGTAATGTAATTTCCTTGAATCAGGCTGTTTCGGTATTCTAAGCCCGAAACAAGGGTGAAGTTTTTGCCTGTATATACGCCTCGCGCTTCGGTGCGTAGCTGCTTAGAGGTAGAGTAGAAGTAGGTCGTGCGCCATTGCGCCACGTCGCCGCGCAGCAAGTTGGTCATGCTGAGTGCGCCGTTATCGAAGCTAGAAAGCACTACGCTTTTGGTGTCGTCCAAGATGCGGTGGTCGCGATAGCGTGTAAAGAGTGTTACCGAAAAGCGGCTATTCAGATACGTTTCGTATTTGATGTACGCCGAGGAAAAAAACGGAATCCAGACACTGCCATTGCGCGAGCCGGCGCGGCGGTCGTTGAACCAGCCTACCGAACCTTCTTCTCTGCGCCATACGTTGAAGCCGGTCGTAAAGTCGCCTACTTTAAACTTACCGCTTACCGACCAGTTGTCGGTGTGGTTCGTGTAGCCAATCGGATGCCCTTGCAAGGTGGTGTCCATGGCGTTTCTATCAAGACGCATGGCTGTTTGTATAGCTGTTTCGGAGGGGGGTAACACGCCCGTATTTTGCCACTGCGCTACCCCCGCCGCATCGAAAAAGCGATGGTCTGCCCCGTAGGTATTTATTGCGTTGTTCGCCGGGGTGCCTCGCAGCGTAAGCCGGCTAAAATAGTCGTCGCGTGTGCCAAGTTGGTAGTCCCAGTCGCTGTACGACGACCAGTCCATCTCGTCGGAGCGATGCACACGCGCCGTGAGGCTCAAAGAGGCTGCCCCCATTCTGCCTGCCGCTGTAACATCGAAATAACGTGTATTCCATGTTCCGTAGCCTGCGTCGGCATATACGCCTATGTTCTTGTTTGTTCCTAAATTATCTTCCGCATCTTTGGTAATGATATTGATGACCCCCGCAAAGGCGTTCGCGCCGTACATGGTAGAGGCCGGGCCGTAAATAATCTCTACGCGTTTAATGTTAGAAATGCTATATTGTGTGGAGATATAGGCTTGCTCCGAACTTAAATCATTTTCTTCTACTCCGTCCACGAGAAACAGCGTACGGTCGGTGAGGTTGGAACGGTAGCCGCGTTGTGCAATGTTGGCCCGCGAGACGCCTCGGCCTTTCGACAGGTCAAAGCCCGACACGTCGAGGAGTAGCTCGTCGATACTGCGGTAGCCCCGCCGTTGGATTTGCTCGGCTGTAATAACGGTAATGGTTGCGGGTGCTTCGAGCGGGTTCTCGTAGGTTTTTGATACCGAAGAAATGTACTGTTTGGCAATGCCTGCCCGCACATCGGTAATTAATTTTTGAAATTCCACGGGGTCCACCGAGCTAGGCGAAAAGCTAGGATTAATCTTCAATAAGTTAATCGCCGCAATCGACGCATCTTCTACCGACTCTTTGGCAAGGTACGCCAAAGTGAGTATGCGATACGCG
The DNA here is from genome assembly GCA_964444995.1 of uncultured Roseobacteraceae bacterium. Lineage (GTDB taxonomy): Bacteria > Bacteroidota > Bacteroidia > Cytophagales > Flammeovirgaceae > CAYUJH01. The sequence goes on from CAYUJH010000075.1 coordinate 5,355, forward strand.
TCCACGAGCTGTTCTTGGTCGAATCCGTCGCTTTTAACACAGGCAGAAAGCATGGAGATAGTTTGCGCGAAGTCGCCGATTTGGTAGGCCTGTTGCGAAAACTCGATGGTAGCTCTATCGCAGTTACTTACCTGCTGCGACCGGGCAAGTTTTGGCGGCAAAAAGGCAAGCATGAAAAGGGTATAGTAGAAATATTTCATAGCAAAAAGTATTCTCGTAAAAGGATGTAAAGCATTTACTTACAGGTGTCTTGATAGGGGACGTCGTAGCCGATAAACTGCTCCCAATCGGTTTTGGATAGCCGCGCAGGGAGTTTTGTGCACAACTCGCGAGCGGTTTGCTCCGTGTCGGTCGGGAGGGTATAAAAACGGCCATCCGCCGTAGCCAACACAAGGTATTTACCGCGCTGCAAAAACGAGGCGTATGCCACAGGCGCTCCATCCGTTTGCAAGGGCAGGGGTTTTTGTGCAAGGTTACCGAGCGGATAGAGAGCCGGCTGCCCGTTGTATTGGGCAAGTAAAAACGATTCCCCAAGCATAAAAGGCGTGCTGTGTTCGTCGGGCAGGTATGCGAGTTGCCCAAGCGTGCGCAGCGTTGTGCCCTCGGCGCGTTGTAGTTCGCCTTGCTGTGTGAGAAGCAAGAGTTTACCCTCTGTTTCGGCAATGTGCCGCACGTTTTCGGCAAGGATTTGTATGTTTTTTTGGGTGAGATGATACGCCACTACGCGCTTCTGGGTGGTGTAGCCGTACACATACTCCCCTGCGAACACGGCTTTTTCCCATTTGCCCGCCTCTTGAGGAAGTTGAACCATTTCTTTTATCTCCCAAGAAGGGGCTGCCCATGCATACAGTTTACCCGATGCGGCAACTTCCCAAGCCGTTTGGTTTTCAGGCTGATAGCCCAAGGCAAGCGCTGGTTTTTGTTCCATCGTTTTGGCATCGGCAAGGGTAACGCCTTGCGGATTTTCGTTGTTCCAAAGGCGAACTTCGCCACTTTCTAAGGAGGCTAGCAGACTGCCGTTTTCGAGCGGTACTAGGGTGCGTAGGTGGCAGTTTTTTGTTTTACAATTTTTGAAGGCATAACGCTGTTGTGCGAAGGCACCCTCGTTGCTCATTTGCCAAGCGTAGAGTCGGCCGTCTTGTGTAGCATAGTAGAGCAGGTCTTGTGTAGCGTGTGTAGTTACGAGCTGCAGCGGGCTGCCAGCACTGTGTTTCCGCTTTGCAACGGGTTCGAGCGCGGAATGTGCCTGCAAAAGAGCCTCAAACACCTCAGGGTCGTACCGATTGCCGCCAAAGGTCTGGTTAAACCGATGCCCTTGCACAGCCATCAAGCCTTTTAGCTCGCGGCTGCGATTGTTGCGCTCTAGCCGTATCGAACGAATGGCCAACGACCTGCCCACCGACACGAGTCGCAGCGAATCGGCTTTTTCTTTTGCTCCGTCGGCAAGTACTTTGAGTTCTTCAGCGCGTCGTTGTGCCTGCTCGGCGAGTTGCCGTTGCTCGAGGGCGGCACGGCGTTGTGCGAGCGCGTCGTTGCGCATTTGCACAGCCTCTTGCTGGCTTTCGAGTGCGAGCCGGCGTTGCCGGCGGGCTTCGGCGGCACTGCGCAGGGCGCGTTCGCGCTCAGTTTCTGCTTGTTCTTTGTTTGTTTCTGCCACGGTTTTTTGGTTCAACGCCTCCTGCTCGTTTTCCAAGGCGCGGGTTTGCTGGAGTTCGGCTTCGTAGCGTAGGCTATCGGCGCGTACTCGCTCGCGTTCGGCGCGTTCTTTGGCCTGTAGAGCGACCGCAGCATTTTTTTCTGTTTCTACCCGCGCAATGATAGCATAGATGAGCAATAGCAGCGAAAGCATCGAAAGTAGGCCCATCAGCAGGGCTAGGCGACGCGCCGAACGAAGTTTCTTTTTCTGCCGTGTTTCGCGCTCGTTTACTTCAAAGTCGTGTGTGGCTTTGCTGTGGCGCAGGTAGCTCATAGCGCGTGCGTACGAGGGGTCGTATTGCATACCCCAGAGTTCGTTAGGCTGTTGGGCTTCCTGCCAATGCAACATGCGGTCGAGCTGAGGATTCTTCAAAACTCCTACTTTTCCCTCTTGGTACAAGGCAGCTTGGGCGCAAAGTTGCCGGTACATCGCCACCGACTCCTGTTCTTCGTCAATCCAACGCGCTAAACGTGCCCAGAACAGCATGATACTTTCGTGGGTCAAATCCACCAAAGGCTCGCCGGTGATGTCGGTTTCGGAAAGTTGCAAAAAATCGCACCCACTTTGGGTAAACGGAGCAAGTAAAGCGTGCAACGCTGGCGTATCGGTTTCGGTAAGTGCTAGTAGCGTAGCAAAAGGTTGAGGGCTACGCAACGGGATTTGATGTTCGTTCTTATCGGTAATGGCCTTGAAAAGCCGCTCTGCGCAGCGTTTTTCGGTATCCGTTAGGGCGTAGTACACCTCTTCGGCGTGTTGGTCGAGGGCACGTTCTATCCCCCCTACGGCCTCGTAGTCCGAAAGCTCAAGGGTATGCTCGGCCGCTTGTTTTTCTCGATGAAACACCCACATACGCATCAGGGCGTGTTGTAAAATGGGTAAATTTTCGGCATGTGTGCCGAGGTCGTTGAGCAGGCGGGTAACTAGCGTTTGGTTTAGCGTTTGCCCTGCAAGTTTGGCGGGTTCTTCAATGGCCTGCCGCAGCTCGTTGCGCGTCATTTTCGGTACCATGTAGGGCGACTGATTGATAAGCTCCACCAGCCCGGGTAGTTGGTGCGCGTATTCTACATGGTCGGCACGCATCACAAGAACTACGTGTACGCATCCTTCTGCCTGCTGCAGGGCATAGACGAGGAGCTTGAAAAACTCGACCGTTTGCTGATAACTCGCCTCGTCGCGTTGAAGTCTAAAAATTTCTTCAAACTGATTGACCACCAATAGCACTTTTCGGTGGGCGGGCAACTGCGCATGTGCAAAAAGTTCGTGCAGGGCGCGTTCGCTGCGGCGTAGCTTTACCTTCAGGATGTCTGCTTGCTGCAAGGCCGACTCCTGCGTATTGGCATTCAAAAAAGGCAGGGTTAGCAGTTGGGTAGCCAAATGGTGCAGGGGGTCTTGCCCAACCCGAAAAACAAGCTGGTGCCAGGCCGGTGTTTTTTCGGCGTGCATCTTAGCGAGCGAAGGAAGCAAACCGG